>CAZTER010000045.1:0-9162 GCA_964612045.1 uncultured Bdellovibrionales bacterium | reverse complement strand
TGCCTCATGACCACCGCCACCAAATTGAGCTGCTACTTGAGAGACATTATAACTTCTTCCTCGAGATCTAAGGCTGACTCGCCAAATTCCTTCACTTTCATGAATAACAGCAGAGACAAGAACACCATCTATTGATTGAATTATGTGCTTTAAAGAATCGACATCCTCTCCATCAGCTCCAGAAGACTTTAACATCTCTTCTGGAATAACAGAGGAAGCAACTTTGCCATCGGCAATAACTTCTAGAGAAGCTAATGCCATCCCTTGAAGCTTAATACTTGCCATACTCTGAGATTGATATAGGGCCTTTGTAACAAGATCTAGGTTGGCACCAGCTGCTACTAACTTAGCTGCTGCCTCAAATGTTGTTGATGTGGTTGAAGAGTACTTAAACGAACCTGTATCACTTGAGATACCAGCAAAAAGCGCCGTTGCGATATCTGGAGAATACTTCACTCCAAGAGCATCTAGATATCCGATTAAAATCTCACAAGTTGAACTGGCATGAGGAAGGACTACATTAAAATCACCAAAGTGATCATTCGAGGCATGGTGGTCTATATTAATCTTTACCTTAGTCTTTGCATACAACCCAACCAGGCTATCACCCACTCGTCGAATATCACCACAATCAAGAGCTATAACTAGATCTGCATATCCCTTTGGAAAAATAGAGGAGATCTGATCTACTCCAGGAATAAATCTGAAGCGATCTATTATTCCTGTCTCATTAATACAAATTGCTTTAATCCCAATAGAATTAAGCGCCGCTGTGACTGCACAGCTACTACCATAAGCATCGGCATCTGGATTGTAATGGCTAATTACGATCGCGGTACTATGTTCTTTTGTGGCCGCTGCGATCTCCTGCCACGTTGAGTTTTGCGCCATATCTCCTCGTTATTTGACGAACTACTCTTTTTCTTTCGCCTGATCTTCAGCTCGAATCTTAGCAAAAAGACGCTCCACCTGTTCAACAGTATCAAGCGTATCATCGTAAAAGAACTTAAGGTGAGGGACGAACCTAGTACCGAGATCCTCTCCAACTGCCTTACGGAAGGCCCCAGAGGAATCTTCCAATGCTTCCTCTATCTCATCCATACGATCTTTTGCACCAGAAGCTGTCCAATATACCTTGGCTATTCTTAAGTCTGGACTGACAATAACCGAGGTCAAAGTAATCAATGAGAGACGTGAATCTCCATTTCTAATGAGATATTGAGAGAGGATCGCTCGGATCTTCTCTGCTACTTTATTTACCCTTCGTTTATCAGACATACTCTTTCACTAGATCTAGTTATATGGGCTCTAATTTAAAGCTCAAAGAGCTGCTGAACTTCTCTTTATTCAAGAGAAGCTGCAACCTCTTCAATCTCGTAAACTTCTAGGATATCGCCGACTTTAATGTCATTGTATCCATCAATTCCAGCACCACACTCATATCCGCTCTGTACTTCGCGAACATCATCCTTAAAGCGTCGTAAGCTTGCTAACTTACCTTCATGGATAACTCTTCCATCACGCACCAATCGAATGTGAGCCGAGCGCTTAACAGTACCGTCGAGGACAAAACAACCTGCAACTGTACCGACTTTCGGAACTGTGAATGTATTTCTAACCTCGACTCGACCAAGAGACTTCTCTTTCTTAATCGGATCAAGGAGACCAGCCATCGCTTTCTTTACATCATTAAGAAGCTCATAAATTACACGATAGAAACGTAATTCAATGCCAGCAACATCTGCATCCTGTGCAGCTCGTGGTTCAGCTCTTACATTAAATCCAACGATAATAGCATTGGATGCTTTTGCTAAGGCCACATCGCTTTCACTAATCGCACCGATTGCTCCGTGCAATACTCTTACCTTAACTTTTAATGTCGACATCTTCTCGATCGATTGCTTCAGAGCTTCGATAGAGCCGTGCACGTCACCTTTAAGAATTACATTCAATTCAGCTAGCTGCACATTATTTGCTCGACGAGCAAACTCTTCTAGACTAATCGGACCACTTGCAAGCGCTCGTTCTTTAGCAGCGATCTTCTGTTTACGATCTCCTGCTACATCCCTTGCTTGAGCATCTGAATCAACAACGAAGAAATCATCTCCAGCCGATGGCATATCGCCTAAACCGGTGATTTCGACAGGCGTTGATGGGCCAGCAATTGTGAGTCTAACTCCTTTGTCGTCATTCATAGAACGAACGCGGCCATACTCTGCGCCAGTAACAAAGATATCTCCAACCCTAAGAGTTCCTGTTTGAACAAGCACAGTAGCTACGATACCTCTGCCGCGATCTTGTCGAGTTTCAATTACAGTTCCACGCGCCTTACGATCTGGATTTGCCTTTAGCTCCTTCATTTCAGCTACAAGCAATAATCCCTCAAGAAGCTCTTTGATTCCCTGTTTCTTAGCAGCCGATACTTGGAAATACATAGTATCTCCACCCCACTCTTCAGGATTTAACCCGATCTCAGCTAACTGCTGCTTTACACGATCTGGGTTTGCTTCTGGCTTATCACACTTACTTAGAGCTACTACGATGTTAACCCCCGCAGCTTTAGCATGATTGTAAGCTTCTATAGTCTGAGGCATCGGGCCTTCATCTGCAGCTACTACAAGAATAACTATATCTGTTACTTGAGCTCCTCGTGCTCGCATCGAAGTAAAAGCAGCGTGACCAGGAGTATCAATGAAGGTTACAAATTTACCATCATCAAGTGAAACCATATAAGCACCGATGTGCTGGGTAATACCACCTGCTTCGCCGGTAACAACTGATGCCTTACGAATCGCATCTAATAGAGATGTCTTTCCATGATCGACATGCCCCATAACAGTCACGATTGGAGATCTCTGCTTCAATGTCTCTGGAGCATCAACAAGCTTTGTCTCTAGAATCTCTGATTCATCGAATGCGGTGGAAGCAACCGTAAAACCAAATTCCTCAGCAACAATCTCAGTCGTATCTTTATCAATTGCCTGGTTAATCGTAGCCATTACACCAAGTTGAATTAACTTAGCTATTACCTGAGCTGATTTAACGCTCATCTGTCTAGCCAATTCACCAACAGTGATAGCATCAGCCATCATCTCAACGACTCGCTTGGAAGCTTTCATAGAAGGCGCCTCTGCTTGAGACTTTCTATCATCATCCTTTTTGCCAGACTTAGAGCCACGACCACGACGAACTTCGTTGCCCTCGTAATCAACTAGATCGAAGCGAGTAAACTCTTTCTTTCTGCCTCGTCCTTTCTTGAGATCTTTTGGCTTATGTCCCTTATCCTTGTCTTTTGACTCTTCTTCTGGCTCATCAGCAACTACAACTTTACCACTCCATCCTTCGGCTGGGGTACTCTTCTTTGTTTCAACAGACTTAACAGGTTTACGAGGCGCTAGTTCAATTCTTCCTAAAACTTTTGGTCCAGGACCTTTTCTAACTACAACTGGTTGCTCAGTAACAGCAGCGACAGCAGCAGGAGCTGGAGCAGCAACTGGTGCTTCAACTGGAGGAGGAGTCGGTGCTACTTCGACTGCAACAACTGGTGCTTGTTCAACTATTGGCTCTGCCTGAGGCGCCGCAGAAACTGCTTCTTCTTGAGCTACTTCAACTTCCTCAACTACGATCTCTTCTGGAGTCTCGACCTCTTCTTGTATCTCTTCTACTGGCTCAACTACTTCAGGCTCAGATTTAAATGCTAAAGATCCATCACTATGTTCTACAAGTGATTCCTGTTGAGCAAGGATAGGAGAAGTAGACTCTACTACTTCAGAATTTTCCTCATCATGACGACGACGACGGATAACATCTCCTTTACGTCTCTCAACAAATGTTCCTGTTGCGCCTGAACTACGGTCAACTCTCTTAGTCACCACCTCTGTATCTGGAGCTACACCGATTGCTTTACGAATTACAGCTCTTCTAATCTGATCAGCTTCATCGCCATCCAGCGAGCTAGAGTGAGATGATTTGCCGGAGAATCCTAGCTCTTGGGCTATTGTAATAACAATTTTATTCTCTACACCCAACTCTTTGGCTAGTTCGTAAATTCGTACTTTCGACATATCTATTCTATCTCTCAATTCTACCAAGCCTCTGATCAAGAGCTAAGATCTCGATCTGAAGCCCATAACAAAACTTCGTGCACACACTCACAACTAACCTAAAAGACCTCTCGTTCTATCTGGCGTTGCAATTCGAGCAAACCATCCCCCGAGAAACTCCGACGAAAAGCATGCTTCCATCGATCTTTCTCACAGAATTTCATCCAGCACTCAGAACGAGGATGAAGGTAGGCTCCTCGCCCCTCCATTTTCATCTCTCGGTCCCAGACTACCTGTTCATCCTTAAGGACAAACCTTAGTAATCCATCTTTCAGATCGCTTTGCCGACACATTACGCATCGGCGCATGCGATGCTGACTCATAACATCGGTCCACGTGGTCCATCATGACCCGCTCTAGCTGGGCTTCTTAAAAACCCCTCTATCGCATCTCTAACAAGAGCATACTGCTCTTCACCGATACCATTTATATTCAGAAGCTCCTCAGCCGATGCATCTGTAAGTTTCTGAATAGTATCGAAACCTGCCTGCACAAGGGTTACCTTAATCTCTGGATTAAGAATTAAACGATCTAGATCAGAGACAGCTCCTGGTTCATCAGAAACCTCTCGCTCTCCTCTCTCATCCAATTGCTGCACATACTCCCTAGCGCTCTTGATAATCTCTTCAGCCAACTCAAGGTTAAAAGATTCTAAATCTGCGAGATCGTCAGCTGAAGCATCAGCTACATCACGTGCACGTCTGTATCCAGCCTGGAATAGAAGCTCTGCATGGGTAAACTGCATACCAGGAATTGCTTCAAGTGCCTGACGAGCTCTCTTAGCTTCCTCTTCTGCTACAGAAACACTGCGCACATCAATCTTCCATCCAGTTAGCTTGCTAGCAAGGCGAACATTCTGTCCACGTCTTCCGATTGCCAATGATAACTGATCATCTGGAACGACTACTTCCATAGAGTGATCGTTCTCATCGAGAACTACACGCACTACCTCAGCAGGCTGCAACGCTCTTGCGATGAATGAAGGCTCATCTGGTGTCCATGGAATGATATCGATCCTCTCTCCACGCAACTCTTGAACAACTGCTTGAACTCTAGAACCTTTGATACCTACACACGCTCCGACTGGATCAACACTGCTATCAGAGGAGACAACTGCAATCTTTGCACGTTCACCTGGCTCACGAGAAACTGCTTTAACTTCAACAACCTTCTCTGCGATTTCAGGAACTTCAAGTTCAAACAACTTCTTAAGGAAATCTGGATGACTTCTAGTTAGAATGATCTGAGGTCCACGGGCAGAACGATCGATGTCGAGGATCATACATCTTAAACGATCACCTTGACGGTATCTCTCTCTCTGAATCTGCTCTCTTTTTGGCAACAAAGCCTCAGTTCTACCTAGATTTACAATAATATCTCCACGATCATATCTCTGGACGATACCATTAATTAAATCGCCTTTACTGTTCTTAAACTCTTCGAATATTACGTTACGCTCAGCATCTCGCACCTTCTGCATGATAACCTGCTTAGCAGTTTGCGCTGCAATTCTTCCTAATGCTTTAGTATCAAGCTTTCTTCCGAGCTCATCACCCTCCATCGCATCAGAGTCGAACTCTCTGCGAGCTTGCTCAACGGTAATCTCAGTAGCAGGATCTTCAACCTTTGCTACAACTGTTTTAAATTCGATTACCTCGATATCTCCAGTTTCTTCGTTAAAACGGGTTTCAAGGTTAAGGTTATGACCATAATGCTTTCTTGCTGCCGACAACATTGCCGACTCAACCGCTTCGATTAGAACCGCGCGATCAATCCCTTTATCTCGTCCTAATTGGCCGATAATTGCATTCAGATCAAATTCAAATGCCATACAATATTCCTTCTAGTTCACCCTTAACCAGCAGAGAAGTTGAAGTCGACCGCAGCCCTCTTGACTCGCGATAGCTCAATATCAACATCCTCTTCTTCGTCTTTATCAAATACCTTCAAAGTATCACCGGAGAGACTCGTAATCGTCCCCTTGAGAGATCGGCTCCTGCCATCAATCCCCTCAAAAACAATCTTAATTCGCTCGCCTACTGCGCTTTCAAAATGCTCACGGCGAGTCAACTTTCGATTAATTCCTGGACTCGATACCTCTAACACATACTCACCAGGAATCGCTTCATCAAGAGCAGTGTTCTCATCGAACAATCTACTAACATCAGCGCAATCATCGAGAAGAACAGGAACCCCCTTTCCCTTCCAAACATACAGTCTAAGTATGCCAGATGGTCCAGTTGGAACTTCGATATCAAATAACTGAAAGCCGGCGCCACTAACGACCGGTTCAACTATCTCCCAAACTATATTCTTCAATGCTTCCATGGCAAATCACACCCCTAAAAACCCCATAAAGGTATCCATCGCATTAGCAAACTGACCAGTATCAGCCTTGCTAATACACAAGAACTAACCAAAACGAGGCAAAACACCAGTTAAACAGACCTGTTAAACTGTGAGCGCAACAGGGATAAGCGCTCCAAAGATACTCCAAAGATAGCAATACAACCGTGATAAATCAAGGAAGCTAGCAAATTACAAACTATTTCAGATATTTACCCCTTGAGTTCTCAAGGGGTAAATATTATCGCGACCAGTCAGCGTGGAATGTGCCTGCGCGATCTCTTCTTTCGAAGGTATGCGCTCCGAAGAAATCTCTCTGTGCCTGGGTTAGATTCTGCGGAAGGTCTGCAGAGCGATAGCTATCTAAGTAAGCCAAAGAGGTTGAGAATGCTAACGTTGGAATTCCGCGCATTGCTGCCTCTCCCACTATTCTACGCAAGCTTGGAACGGTTCTTTCGATCTCTTTCTTCATAAAAGGATCTAAGATTAGGTTTGCTAATGACTTATTCTCTTCATAAGCGCGCTTAATCTCGTTCAGGAATCTAGCACGGATAATACATCCGCCACGCCAGATTGCAGCTATCTCATTAAGATGTAGATCCCACTTATGTTCCTTGGAGGCCGCACCAATTAACGCCATTCCTTGTGCATAAGAAAGAATCTTTGCGCAATACAAAGCATCGTGCACAGCGGTGACGAACTCCCCTTTATCCATCTGTAAAGGGATATGATCTGGACCTGAAATTACCTTGGAGGCGATTACTCGCTCTTCTTTTAGTGCGCTTAAATTTCTTGCATCTACTGCAGCAACAAGAGCTGGAACTGGAACTCCAAGATCTAAAGCGATCTGAGCAGTCCATTTTCCTGTTCCTTTCTGACGAGCACAATCAAGGACCTTATCAACAAGGAAAGAAACTCCATCCTCATCTCGCTTCTCGAAAACCTTAGCAGTAATCTCAATCAAGAAAGAGGAAAGAACTCCCTTATTCCATTCACCGAACACCTTTCCTAGCTCGGTTGGAGTAGAGCCTAGCACTCCACGTAGAAGATGATATGCCTCAGCAATTAACTGCATGTCAGCATACTCAATTCCATTATGAACTGTCTTAACAAAATGTCCGGCTCCATCTGGGCCGATGTAATTAACGCATGGCCCATCTTCCTGAGCTGCAATCTTTTTAAGCATTGGGGCCATAATCTCCCATGCCGCTCTTGGTCCACCCGGCATTAAACTTGGACCATGACGAGCACCTTCCTCTCCACCAGAGATTCCAACACCCATAAAATTCATTCCAGCATCATGACACTTCTTCTCTCGTGTCTGAGTATCGGCAAAGTAGGTGTTGCCACCATCAATAATGATATCGCCCTTTGTTAAAAGAGGGATCAATCCATCAATAACTTGATCAACGGCTGAACCAGCCTTAACCATTATAAATATCTGGCGTGGCGATTCCATGCTGGAAACAAATTCCTGAAGAGTCTTCGAAGCAACGAAAGATTTCCCCTTCCACTTCGCCATAAACTCATCAGTAACATCTCCGCTTCTATTGTAGACTGCGCAGGGAAATCCCTTGCTCTCAATATTGAGAGCCAAATTTGCTCCCATTACGCCAAGTCCAATCATTCCAACATGAGGTTTTGTCATTTTCTTAACTCCGCTAACCGCGATATCGCGACGTTCGGTTATACCGAGTATCACGACTACAGTTCAACCCAGAAAGGCAAAAACATTTATTGAGTAAGCTAGGTTATTTGAGAAAAAGCCATTTTGACTCTAAATTTTATACCTAAACACCTAAATATACTCCCAAAATCACCTCTTCTGGGATAAGACTAGGTAATGATAATTCGAATTTTCAACAAATTCCTCTTCTGCTTCTCCATATTTCTTACTCAAATCTATAGCGCTTATGCCAAAGATCTTCCGATCTACAATTTAAAAGCGCATCAGACAGGGATCTGTGGAAGCTCCTTTCTTGTAAAGGAGATAGGTCTAGTTACAAATATTCATGTGGCTCGCGGTTTGTGCCTAGGAAATCTATGTTCAAGGATCGAGATAAAAGACCGCACTGGAAAGATACTAGGAACAGAAGATCTCGAACTTAAGACTATCTACCCCTCCCTTGATATAGCTGTTATAGCCCCACCAAAGACAACATCTGAGATTGCGGGACTAAATATTGCCTCCGACATTCCTAAAACTAACGACAAGATCTTTTCTGCAGGTTTCAGTCATTGCTCTGAATTTATAGAGAGTAATGGAATTATAACCTCAATTGACTCTCTAGGTTTAGATACCACCCTCTTAGGATCCTCAGGACAGAGCGGGTCTCCCGTTTTAAATCAGAGCGATGAGGTCATTGGAGTCGTAGTTAGGTCAGAGTCAATCACTGCTGCCTTAAAAGACAAGATACTTGGAGAAGACTTTAAACTTAGAGCTTCTAGATTAAACCAAGAGAAAGCTAAATTAAGAAATATCGATATAAAATGGCTTGAATCAGAGGTCGATGCCCTATCTAATTTTTACAACAATACCCTTATTTCAGCGGACGGAATCAAGAAAGTTCATTTAGCAAGCTACTTCAATGGTGCTGTAATTGAATTAAAGCGGTCTCTTTTAGCTACACCTGAATTAAATGACTTTTCACAACTTACAGAGATCGGAAATCTTCCTATCTCTTCCTTATTTGATAGCAAGACAGAGAACCTA
>CAZTER010000044.1:0-9171 GCA_964612045.1 uncultured Bdellovibrionales bacterium | reverse complement strand
AATACAGACGCAAGTTAAGGGTCAAAATTCTTAATGTAGTACTCAAAATCTCAAGTGGGAATATAAGCCATGCAAGCCACCATAGTGGTCCAGCAAAATGTTTTAGGTATCCAACAACACCATGAGCCTTTACGCCCTGGGAGTTAAAATACCAGAACACAACTAAGGCCATTCCAACGTTTATCCAGACACTGGTTGTGATCGCTGGAATTCCTGGAACAAGTCCTAATAGGTTAGCAAATAGGATAAAGAAGAATAATGTTGCGGTGAATGGCGCATGTTCACGATATTCCTTTCCAAGGATAGAATCCTGGAAGAGCACCCACTTCTCAAATGCAAAATCAACGAAACCAAAAACTGAAAGCTTCTCAGATGGAATTACTGATTGCTTTACTCCATCAGCGGTAGCAAGTCTCTTAGTAAGAACAGAGCCTATACCGATCATGGCTCCACCTAGCACGATTGCGCTGATGAACTTCTGCCAGTCTGGATTCTCCACAATGTGCTGAAGATAAGTATAATGTGCCATTGTTAATATAGAGCTAAAGTGCACAGAAGCTATATCGAAAGATAGCAACAAAAGCAAATGGTTGGGCCACTTTTGAACAGGGCAACCTTAACCTAGGATTATCACTCTATTTCTAGCATTTATACCCAGTATTTATGATAGCCTTCAGATCCAACAACGACCCTATTTTGACGATATTGGGATCCAACCTAACCCCCCGAGGATGAGCACATCTTCATTACAAGCATAGTACAGGTACTTAATTGCTAACTGCTCAGAGGATAAAGATCGATCTAAAGTAAGTATCTGAAGAAAAGTAGATTAAGAGAGCCTATCGTAGAGTCTCGTGCGGGATCGAGAAATTGGTTAAGTGATCTGGATAGATTTTTACCATTTAAAAAACCCTAAATTCCTAGGGAAAATTAACATAATTCTATTATTCCTCTTACAAACTTCTAACTTTGCAGATCTTAGAAAGATCAAAATAATATTATGGTTTGATTAAAAAAATTTTAAATTATCTAAGATTCTTAGATAGATAGCACTGCTTCCTAACGCATTTTTCGCTTGACACACCGATCTGAGTTTAAGCCACTTTAACAAACTATTTTTTACTTGTTAAAAACCCGCATAAAATCAAGCTAAAATAGATGCGGATTTTTTATCTACAGATCGTATTGTAAATTATTTTTGCACTAGAGTAACTTCGGCCGTCCTAATGAACCGGATGCGCGATAATTAATGACTAACGAAGTTCTCTCATCAAGCACCAATTCATTTACAGTGTTATCGACACTGTGGGATAGGTGTCTTCTTTCTTTGGAGCGCCAATTAAATCCCCAAGTTTTTAGCGCTTATTTAAAACCTGTCAGAGCTCTTTCTTTTGAAACAGATCGTGGAGAGCTAGTTCTAGCTGCTCCATCTCGCTTAGTACTTAACCACATCGATCGTAATTACAGATCTTTAATTGAAAGCGCTGCGACTGAAGAGCTGCAGAAACAAGTTCAGGTAAGATTTGAGATCGACCCTGAGAGAAGTATCCAGAACTATCAGCCTAGAGTAGTTCATGTAAGAAGACCTACCAACACTACTCTGCCATCTGGTCTTCCTACTTCAGCGAATAGGGAAGGGATTGCGTCTTCTGCTTTACCAACAAACTTTAAGAGCAACGTAAATACGAGATATGGATTTGATTCATATGTTGTTGGAAATAACAATCAATTCTGTCATGCAGCAGCAATGCGCGTCGCTGAAGAGCCAGGAAAAAGCTACAATCCTCTCTTCATCTATGGTGGTGTAGGTCTTGGAAAGACACATCTACTACATGCTATCGGAAATGAGGTTTTAAGGCGTAATCCTTCAGCAAAAGTTCTGTATATGTCTTCGGAAACGTTCACTAACGAGCTTATTCAAGCTCTTAAGAATGCTACCATGGAGGAATTTAAGAACCGCTTACGTAATATTGAAGTTCTCTTAATTGATGATATTCAGTTTATTGCTGGTAAAGAGAGAACTCAGGAAGAGTTCTTTCATACATTCAATGCGTTGTATTCTGCTCATCATCAAATTGTAATTACATCAGATAAAATTCCTCAGGACATTCCAGGTATTGAAGAGAGACTTCAAACTAGATTCTCATGGGGACTAACAGCAGATATTCAGAGTCCAGACTTTGAAACTCGTGTAGCAATCTTAAATAGAAAAGCATCTACTGATGGTTTTGTCCTTCCTGAAGATGTCGCTCACTACATAGCTGATCGTGTGTCTTCTAACGTTAGAGAGCTAGAAGGAGCTCTAACTAGACTTCATGCTGTTTCTTCCTTACAAAGAAGTGAGATCTCTCTTGAATCTGCTAAGAATGTCTTAAAGCCACTCTTCCAGAGAAGGAATATTAATATCACCAGTGATGATATTAAGAGAGTTGTGGCTGCTCACTTTGGTGTTAAGTCATCTGAGATGGTTTCAAAGAGAAGAACAAAGAGTGTTTCATTTCCGAGGCATGTAGCTATGTACCTTTGCAGAAAACATACTACACTCTCTTACCCTGAGATCGGTGGAGAGTTTGGTGGTAGAGACCATTCTAGCGTTATTCATGCTGCACAGGTTGTATCTACTAAATTGCTAAAAGATAGCTCCCTCAAGGGAACAATCCTCTCTATAGAGAAAGACCTCTTCGAAAGCGAACGTTGATAAGTTTATTAGCTAATTGTTGATAAGTTAGCTAAGACATTAATTATAGGAGATAATTTTCGGTAAATCTTGTGGTAAAAGTGATAGTAGTTGGTGATAAGATCGGTAGCACCAAAGAGCTAAAGTGAGATGTGTTGATACATGTTGATAAACAGTACAAATGTTAAACATCTTTTCCACAGAAAAAATCCATTAGATTCAGTACTTTAATATGGTTTTCAACAGAAAATAATCCTACTATTACTACTACTAATTTATTTAGATCTAATTATTTAGATCTTAGGGTAAAAGAAAAAATTTTGGTTATAAGTGAGATAAGAAAGGCGGAGAGATAAAATGGAACTTACAATCAGCAAACAATCATTAAATGACCTTTTAGCGATTACTCAAAATTTTGTCGCTAAGAAAACAACTATGCCGATCCTTAATAATATTTTGATCTCTGCATCTGAAGGGAAGCTTCAGATATCAGCAACCGATTTAGAGGTCACAGCAGTAGCTTCTAACGCTGCTCAAGTAAAAAGAGGTGGTAGTACAACCGTTAATGCAAAAGTGTTTAATGACATCGTTAAGGAGCTTCCTGACGGTGATGTAACAATCAAGTTACAGGAAGGTGAGCGGGTAGAGATTATAGCTCAAAATTCAAAGTTAAGAATGAACGGAGTTAGCTCAGATGAATTTCCTAGCTTACCAGGGATGAACTTTAAACCATCCGGTAAGATATCTTCTGCTGTTCTGTCAGAGATGATTGGTAAGACCCTCTACTCTGTTTCTCAAGATGAGACCCGTTTTAATCTTAATGGGGTTTGTTTTGAACTTAACTCAGCAGGAAAAGGAAAGAAGGATGAGAAGGTTCTTAGATTAGTAGCTACTGATGGTCATAGACTAGGAATGATCAATAGACCAATATCAGGGTTATCATTTGATGAGAGGATTATAGTTCCACGTAAGGGACTCTCAGAGATAAAAAGAATTATTGATGGTGAAGATACAGAGATAGGTATCGAAGTTAAAGAAGGCTTCATGGTTATAGAAGCTCCTAGAGCTAAGATCTCTGTTCATCTGATAGATGGAGATTTTCCAGATTACAATCAGGTGATTCCAAAGGGTAAAGGTACCGAGGTAGTTCTAAATTCCAAAGAGTTCTCTCATACTTTAAGAAGAGTTGCTCTTATGGTTACAGATAAGAGTAAGTTAGTTAGATTTGATCTATCAGATAACAGACTAAGAGTTTCTGGTTCATCACCTGAATTAGGAGATGCTACAGAAGAGCTAGAGGTGAAATATAAGGGAGAACAACTCAGCATAGGATTTAATGCTCAATACTGTATCGATTTTATCTCAACAATGTCTGAGTCAGGAAATCTTATAATAGAATTAAATGGAGCTCTTGGACCAGGAAAGTTCACTCCAGAAGGAGATGAATCATGTATTGGTGTTATCATGCCAATGAGACTCTGAACTGATTCGCCTAAATTAATTCATGCATCTCTCAGAGATTAGGTTATTTAACTTTAGAAATTTACAAGATCGTACTTATCAATTGAGTTCGGGTGTAACTGCCATTATTGGTGATAATGGTCAGGGTAAAAGTAACTTCATAGAAGCTATATCTTTATTGAGTCATACACGTTCATTTAGAACTAACTCAATCGACGAGGTAATTAGACAGAAGGAAGAAGGATGTTCTGTTTTTGGTCTATGTATTAATAAAGATCACTCGAGAGAGATCGGAATATCAGTTGATAAAGATGGTCGTCATTCCTTTGTTGATGGAAAAGAAAGTTCCGGAGTAAGTGGCCTACTAGGAATATTATCTTGCATTACATTTGCTCCATCTGATCTATCTCTTGTTAAGGGATCTCCTCAAATCAGGAGAAGATTTATTGATCGTCATGTCGTTGATATGGACGAAGGAATGATAAAAACATTTCTTAGCTATCAGAGAGCAATTAAACAGAAAGGAGCACTTTTAAAATCTGGATCTGCAACTAAGGATGCTCTATCAGCTTGGAATAAAGTATTATCTCCATTAGCAGCAGATATAATTAATGCGCGCTATAAGTTAGTTACTGAATTACAAACATGTTTAAGAGAGATCTCCGTATCTCTATTCGGAAATCCAGATGCAGTAGAGATCAAAATTAGTGGTAGTGGAAAATTGAGATTAATATCTGGTGAATCTGATGTTACTCCAGAGATGGTATTTGAACACTTAGAGGATGGAGCAGTACGTGAGCTTGCACGTTCTTCTACAGTTGTTGGACCCCATAGGGATGATCTTCTAATCTCTTTAATGGGTCAGGAAGCCAAAGCCTTTGCCTCCCAAGGACAATCGCGAAGTATTATTTTAGCCTTAAAGATAGGCGTTATTGAGCTAATAGAGAGAATTACTGGGGAATCGCCGGTTGTTCTATTGGATGATGTGGATTCAGAGCTTGATAAACATCGTAGAGAGGCAATTTTTAGCTCTATCTTCTTGAAAGAACGACAGATTTTTATTACAGCGACAGAATTTAGGCTACCAAAAGAGGGGATTTTTAGGACCTATTCAACCTATCTGATGCAGGAAGGATCTATGCGCTTAATTAGTGATAATTAAGCTAGCAATAATTGATAATGATTTCAAATAGTTAACTTTGTAATAAACAGCTATTCACGCCTTTACGAAACAACGCTTTATCGCATATAATTCTCGAAAATTATTGGATATTTTCTATGTCAGAAGCTCAAACCGGTGAACAAGAACAAAGCTACGGCGCGGACCAGATTAAAATCTTAGAGGGTCTAGAAGCCGTTAGGATGCGCCCAGGAATGTATATCGGTGATACCTACGAGCGTGGATACCATCATCTTGTTTATGAGGTTGTTGATAACTCTGTTGATGAAGCATTAGCCGGTCATTGCAAAAACATCGTTGTAACTATTCATACAGATGGGTCTGTTTCTGTAGAAGATGATGGTCGAGGAATTCCAACAAATATTCATCCGACAGAAGGAGTGAGCGCTGTTGAAGTTGTAATGACTAAGTTACATGCCGGTGGAAAATTTGAAAAATCAGCTTACAAGATCTCCGGTGGATTGCATGGAGTAGGTGTCTCGGTTGTTAATGCTCTTTCAGAGTGGTTGAGAGTTGAAGTTAAACAGAATGGTAAGCTTCACTCAATGGAGTTTAGAAAAGGTGAAGCTGTAGATCGACTTAAGGTAATTGGTGATGCTGAAGGCACTGGAACAAAAGTTAGGTTCTATCCAGATCACACTATTTTCACCCAGGTTCATGTTTTCAATTCAGAAACATTAACTCATCGGATACGCGAACTAGCATTTTTAAATGCTGGTCTTCGATTAATTTTAATTGATGAAAGAACGAATAAGAAGCAGGAATTTTTCTACGAAGGTGGAATTAACAGCTTTGTTCAGCATGTAAATAAAGCAAAGAGTCCGATTTTTGAGGAGCCGATTTATGCAAAGGCAGAGAGAGATAATATTATTCTGGAATATTCATTGCAGTATAATAAAGAATATCACGAAAATATCTTCACCTATGTAAACAACATCAACACTATTGAAGGTGGTACACATCTAGCCGGATTTAGAGCTGCTCTTACACGAGGATTAAATTCTTATGCCACTAAGAATGGATTATTAAAGGGCGAAGAAAGTATCCAAGGTGAGGATACAAGAGAAGGATTGTGTGCCGTTATCAGTGTAAAGATTCCAGAACCACAGTTCGAAGGTCAAACCAAGACGAAACTTGGTAATCATGAAGTAAAGGGATTTGTAGAACAGATAGTTGGCGAAACATTAGCTACTTTTCTAGAGAAAAATCCTGGAGTTGGAAAAACAATCATAGGTAAAGCTCTAGAAGCTGCAAGAGCAAGAGAAGCTGCGCGAAAAGCTCGAGAGTTAGTAAGAAGAAAAGGCGCATTGGACTCCTCTGCACTTCCAGGAAAATTGGCAGATTGTCAGAATGAAAATCCAGCAGATTGCGAGATATTCTTAGTAGAGGGAGATTCTGCGGGTGGTTCTGCCAAGCAGGCTCGCGATAAGAAAAATCAAGCCGTTCTTCCTTTGAAAGGTAAGATTTTAAACGTTGAGAAGGCTCGCTTTGATAAGATGTTAGCTTTCGAAGAGATCCGAACATTAATCACAGCGCTAGGTACTGGAATCGGATCTGAGGATTTCGATGTTGAGAAGCTAAGATATCATAAGGTCATAATTATGACTGATGCTGATGTCGACGGATCACATATCCGTACATTACTTCTGACATTCTTTTACAGACAGATGCATGAATTAGTTCAGAGAGGATATCTCTATATTGCTCAACCTCCACTTTATAAAGTTAAGAAGGGAAAAAGTGAGCAGTATCTTAAAGACGAAAAAGAGTTCAATGATCTGATCATTAAAGGTGGAACGAATGAAGCCAAAGTAACATCTAGTGATGGACATTCAGTTGCTGGAGAAGACTTAGTAGCACAAGTTATAAATTTGAAATCAGTAGCTAGTTCATTAGCACGATTTTCAACTGAACGTCTTGATCCTAGAGTTGTGCGAGCTTTTGCAATAAGCTCCGTCAATTCTGGAGCAGTATTCAGTGATAAGAGTACAGTAGAGAAGCTCTCTAAAGAGTTAGAAGATCTTCTAAACAAAGTAGATACGCAGATTACTAGTATTTCAGTTGCAGAGCGAAGTAGTCCTGAAGGAAAAGATTATGCCGTCAGAGTTATTACAAGACTAAAAGGGGTTCAACGCATAACAGTTCTAAGTAGGGATCTATGGACAAGAAGTGATTTTGTAGATCTTCATAAGACCCTCATAGATGTAAAGAAGATGGGACAAGCTCCATTTGTGTTACATGCAGATGGTGATACCACAGAGAGCTCTGATGTAGATGCAGTTGCAGTTGCGATTGATGAAAGAGGAAGAAAAGGATTGAGCGTAACCCGATATAAAGGATTGGGTGAGATGAATCCAGATCAGCTATGGGAGACAACTCTAGAGTCAAACAATAGACGGTTATTAAAGGTATCTATTGAAGATGCAATCGAGGCAGATCAAATCTTTACAGTTCTAATGGGCGATGAAGTTGAGCCAAGACGTAAGTTCATTGAAGACAATGCACTTAAGATCAGAAATTTAGACATCTAAACTCTCTTAATTCGTGTGGATTTTCAGAGAAATACTAGCCAATTTGATGGCTAGTACCTGATTTGATTAAGAATCGACCTAGAAATATTCTTGTCTGCTTATGTTTGGCGGAGCAGTAGACGCCATTTTTAGCTGTACCAGGATATGCGACGCGAGAGAAATCAAGATAAACCTCCATTTAGCGATCCATCGGCTAGCAAAGATCCACAGATCTCTCTTGATTCAGAATCTATAACTACTGGCTTGCCTCCACTATCTTCAGCCTCTGAAGTTTGGAGATCTATAGCAAAAACTCTAGGTATATTCTTTGCAAGTATCTCAGCATTAAAGATGCAATCCGATAATCTTCAATATTTTTGTGGAGTATTGTCTCGCCATGAAGTTGATGATCGAATAATAAAATTAATCATTAATTCCTTATCAGATGGCAAGCGACCAGTTAAGAAAGAGGATCTTTCTGATAATGCTGGCGATTTAGAAAAATTATGGGAACCGATCTTAAATTCTCGAGGAAGGGATTCCATAGTAAGGTTTATTTCAGAGTTATTATTTCCAAAGCTTGAGAGCGCAAGAGGTGATTGCAGAACCCAAAAATTCTTAGTTTTAAACACACTAAAGAAAGTATGTGATAAACCAGAACTTGTTGAGATTTTTGATGATCTAAATCTGATCAGAAATAAGTTAAGTGCTGATCAAGTAATGATGTTTGTTTCTTTAGTTGCACTTTGTGATGAGCATAAAAATGATGATGTTAGGAGATTAGTCCAATCTTTGGACCAAGTACCTAATAATAATCTCAAGCTATCTCTAGATATAATTGGTAGTTGGGTTAACGATATTGATGGCCTTCACTCAAGAGCTTCTTCTATAAAGCAACAAGAGATAAACCGGTTATTACAGGTATTTGATCGCCAACTCATGATGAATCATGAAAGGTTGGAAGATCTTCTGTTGCTTAGAAAGGACCCGGAGATTTGGCTTTATCAACATTCTGATAATAGAACTCCCAAAATTGTTAATATTCAAGATCTATTAGTTGCTTCACCAAAAGATACCGGTTACCGCTTCTTTCAAAAATATCCTGGTATTAAAAAAATCTTCTATGAATTAGCGATAGATATAATTAATTCAACTACAGATAGTCCAATCAGTAGAGAAAGTGGGATTAGATCTCTCACTGACTACATGAGCAGATTTACAAATGAGTATAGAAATATTCTAGCAGCAGCAACAGGTAGACCAACTCTTCCATTGATGGTTAGGAGCTCTTCAATACCAGAATCATTAGAGGGCGAGTTTGAAGATTTAGGAAGATGGTTTCA
>CAZTER010000043.1:0-9173 GCA_964612045.1 uncultured Bdellovibrionales bacterium | reverse complement strand
AGACCTAATTTCTAACATTAGTAGCTCTTTAGATAACTTCATTTTATTAAGACATTCATGCATTCTGAATTCTTCCCTGAATTCTAATCCGGAAAGATAGCTGATATAGCTATGTTAATATTCTGTTAATTATTAAGATGTTCGACCGCTCTAAATCGGTATTAGCACTAGAGCAGGATAATAAAACTCTAGTTTAAAGGGTCTGTGAAATGAAAGGTATCTACGAAGCTTTGCTGCTTGATGGTCAAAGGGTAGTGACTTATCACGGAAATAATATTTGGCCAGAGATCTCTGATGTATCGAGAGTTCCATTTACACAAGATATCTTGAACAAACGTCTCGATCGTCTTAGTTCAGAAAGTTATTTTTCTCAACTTCATAAACTAGATAATTCTGTTTTTAGTTCCGCAGTAAAATATTTTGATAGTATCGGAGCTGAGTGGTGCAACCTTCCTCTGACCACTTTGATGATCTCTTCTCCTGGAGAAGTTTATGCTGGAAAAACATTAGATTATACTACGGATACACTTCCAGTTGAATTGTCATGGTTTAATTCAGATAAGAGAATCTTTTTGTCAGAGAGCTCTCAGTTTTATCTCGAGATGAGGCTTTTATCTGAAGGGATAGATCGCGTCTTTTCAATTTATAATTCATTCAGAAAAGAAGGAGCTGATTTTTCTCATCTCTCGGAGTTTCAGCATATTGAATTTGAAGGTCATGTAGATTTTAAGAAAAATATTGAGATTGCCCAAGAGCTTTTACATCAGATCGCGCAGCAGACGATCGTTAAAAATGAGGCTCTCTTAAATCTAACTAGACCTGAAGAGGATCTTACTGTTTTAGTTGATTCATTTGCAAAAGATAAGATTCCAGTTCTACGCTTTAGTGACGCTCTTCGAATACTCAGAGAAGATACAAAGAGTGATAGATATATAGATTTCTCATTAAAAAATTTTGGAGCATGGGAAGAGGTACGCTTAACTCAGATCCTTGGTTCGCATGTTTGGTTAACACACTATCCAGTACTTGAAATTCCTTTTTATCACCGAGCAATGAAGGATTCAGAGAGCGGTATTCCCGTAGCAGAGAATGCTGATCTGATCTTGTTGGGTGGGCGTGAGGTAGTTGGAGCAGGCGTAAGGATGAGTGATTCTGAGGCCCTGAAAGAGAAAGCAAAGGTCTTTAATCTGCCGCCAGAGGATTATGATCCATATTTAGCAATGAGAAGTAACCCTTCTTATCGAGAATCAGCAGGATTTGGTTTGGGATGGCAAAGGTTAACTCAGTGGTTGATGAGGTGTCCTCTTATCTGGGAGACATGTCATGTTCCAAGAGGGCATTTAATTCCGCGTCCATAATTTATTTTCATAAAATTTCATAATCGGAGGTAGTAAGTATGTTAGGAGATTATCAGGAGCGAGTACTTGAGTATTTCAAAGGCAAAGCCGCTGACTATGATGCAGTAGATAAGCAGCCGTATTGGTGTCTATCAGATGATCTGCTATGGAAGTTATTAATCGATTCAGCGATCGCAAAATTACCTCAAAATTTTTCATTTTTAGATGCTGGTGGTGGTACTGGTAGGTGGTCGAGCCGAATTCTAAAAGCCTACCTAAAAGCTACAGGTACTGTGCGAGATATCTCTCCAGATATGCTTTTGGAAGCTAGAAAGAAGCAACAAGAGATCGGATTAGAGCGACTTGATATTCAAAATGGGTCCATCGATGACATGTCTGATGTTCCTGATAATTCTTTTGATCTAGTTTTCAATTTTCATAATGTAATAGGCTTTCTTCCAGATACTAAGTGTGGAATCCGTGAGATGGTGCGGATTCTTAAACCTGGTGGATATTTAGTCACTGTTGCGCCAAACCGGTTGCATATGGCGTACTTTAATATTCTGCTGGGCAAATTAGATGAAGCAGTGGAGGCTCTGTTGCATGGGCAGGGACGCTTTACCTCAAATATGCCACCTATTAAGAACTTCACTCCAAGTCAGCTTTCAGAGCTTTATAAGGGTGCTAGGTTATCTGATATTCATGCCTATGGATTTCCAAAGCTTATATATCCGGGGTACGCCGAGACTCAGTTATTTGGTAGTACCAAGCAACTTGGAGATATTCTTGGAAGATCAGCTAGTTATGACAATATAAGAGAGCTAGAAGAGAGTATCCTCTTTGATGATGAATCAGCTTCCCGAGGGAATAATCTCTTCGTAATTGGCAGAAAGTAATCTTTTTAAGTCCACTAATAATTCTACTGTCAGCTAATTTGTTTAGCTCATGCTAATGGAGTAAAGATCACCAGGATATTAACCATTGTTTTATAAGTCAGATTGCTGTTTTTGAGGTCATTATGAGTTCGCAATCATCAACCTATAGAAATAACGTTCTTCCCGGTACCGGTCGTTCTGATCTCAACCTTGGAAATTTTGCACTTCCAGAGGGATTCTCTCCACATCGTCGCTCTCATCGGATGAGCGAGTTGGCATCCAAAACAGCCCGGCATGCTCCAGGCGAAGAAGAGCATAAAGGATCAAAGTTTCTAGCTCAGGCTGGGTTTATCGATAAAACTGCTTCAGGAATCTATTCTCTATTACCGTTAGGACTAAGAGTCGTATCAAAAATTGAAGCTCATGTAAGAGCAGCAATGCAAGATTTAGGGAGTCAGGAAGTCCAATTTCCAGTACTTCAGCCGAAGCATCTGCTTCAAGCGACTAATAGATGGAATGTTGATGTATTGTATAAATTGAAAGGTAAGGAAGGTAAGGACTCGGATTTTTCTCTCGCTTTTACTCATGAAGAAGCTTGTGCCGATTTCTTTGGAAAGAGAATTACTTCGTATCGAGATCTTCCACTCTCAGTATTTCAGTTAGCATCAAAATTTAGAGATGAAGCGCGTGCCCGCTCAGGTCTTATTAGGGGAAAAGAGTTTAAGATGAAGGATATGTATTCTGCTCACCCAGATCAGGCGAGTTTGGATGCCTATTATGATCTTGCCCATCTTAAATATATGCAACTCTATAAGTTGTTTGGTTTAGGTGAAGCAACATATCTTACTTATGCTTCTGGTGGAGATTATTCTAAGTTTTCGCATGAGTACCAGGCTGTTTGTCCTATAGGTGAAGATACCATCTATATTTTTGATGAATCAGGGATAGCAATCAATAAAGAGATTTTCGAAGATTTAGATAGAAAATGTCCAGTAACAGGTAGTGGGAATTTTAGAGAAGTTCGTGCCGTCGAAGTCGGCAATATATTTAAGCTTGGAACCAGATTCACCGATGCATACGATAAAACTTATGTAGGTGCGGATGGTCAGCATCATCCGATTTACATGGCTAGTTATGGAATTGGAATCACAAGAATTATAGGCACGGTAGCTGAACTTGCAAGTGATGATAAAGGATTGTCTTGGTCTCCTGCAATTTCACCATACAGCGCTCATCTTGTTCAGCTTACAAGAGACCCTGCCAATGAATCTAGAGCCTCAGATATCTTTAGCAATATGGATGCTAGTGGACTAGAAGTTTTATTTGATGATCGATCAGAAGTTAAACCAGGAGCTAAGTTTGCTGATGCGGATCTAATAGGAATTCCTTTTAGAGTTGTAGTTAGTGATAAAACTTTAGCAGAAAATAAAGTCGAAATTAAACGTCGTAATGAGTCAGGCTCAGGACGTTTAGTCAATGTAGATGCTGCTATTAATGAGATTAGAGCTCTTCAGGTAAAAGCTTAAGAGGACGTAGCTTGGAGATCTCTAACAGTAGTAGCTCAGTACCTGTTTCTTCTACTGAAAGACCTATAGCTCTTGATACCAGTGTTTTTCCTGATCTTAAGGAGTTTGGAAAGTCGCTAGCTCTTAGTCGATATGGTCAGCCTAAAGCATTTGAAATACAACCTAGCTACCTAGGTCTTGCTGGAAGCGATTTAATAGAACGACTAGGATTAGCACCATCTATCCATTCTGGTTTTCCTTACTTAACACCAGTTGGAAAATTACTAGTTAATAGTATTGAAACTCGTATTCGAGAATTAGCTAGGTCTTTTGGATTTTTGGAGATTGAGCTTCCAACTGTTAGTCCAACAGCTCTTATTGAAAAGACTGGAGTTTTAGATCAGTTTGCTCCAGAGATAATGAAATTATCATCTCCTCACGATTCTTTACATTTAAGTGCAACAACCGAAGAGCCGCTTCTAGCATATCTTGAAAGGATGGGAATCACTTCTTATCGTGATTTTCCTCTGCAGCTTTTTCATTTTAACGATGTTTATCGTTGGTTACAGAGAACAAAAGGTTTTTTTTCTACTCGCGAAATTCATACCTGTATCTGCGCTCTATTATCCACAGACCAGGATATGCTCATAGATGGCGTTGAACGTTTCAGTCAGATGTGTGTAAAGCTCTGGCAGGATTGTGGAATTGAAATAAAGGTTATTCGAGCTGATTCTGGAGATGCTGTGGAGCATTTCTACTCTGGCTCTCGATCGGATCGCAGGCTTTCAGATAGTGTCGCAGTAACAAAGAGTGCTGATGGTTCGGCAGAGTTAGCAAGTGACAGTGATAACCTAATGACCAGCTTGTGCATGGCATATACTTACAAACATATGAGTAAATTTGCTTTGGAGGTAAATGGTGCGAATGGAGAGAGAATAGTTCCATCTCTAGTCACCTGTGGAATAGGGATACAGCGAATACTAATCGCTCTTTTTGATCAAAATCGAGATTCGAATGGTGTTAGTTTTCCCAAGCAATTTAGACCTTGGGATGTAGTTATAGTTCCTCTTGATAATGAACAACTTGATCTCGCCTATAGAATGGGACCTCATCTCCATGATGCTGGATATAGAACTATAATTGATGACCGTACTGGTAGATCTTTAGGATCTAGATTACAAACGTGGGATTTTTGGGGAACTCCTGCACGAATTGTGATAGGAGATCGAGAGAGCTCTAAGGGTGAATGTGAAGTAAGATTTCGTGGTGCTAGAGATAAAAAAATCATTAACTCCTCTGAGTTAATTGGAGTATTAAAGGACTACCCACTATGATTAAGCCTAAAGTTTTGAAGGCAGGTCAACTAATTCGTTTAATAAGTCCAGCATCTGCCTTGGCAGGTTTGGTATCGCGAAGAGCAATTCGAGCCAAATCTATTTTAGAATCGCTTGGATTCAGAGCTGAATTTTCTCCCTTAGCTCTTAATATAGCTGGCTACTATAGTGCTTCAGGTAAAGAGCGCGCGCGTGAGATAAATGAAGCCTTTGCGGATCCTGATGTCTCAGCAATCCTTTCTTTAATCGGTGGTTATCATTGTAACCAAGTTTTGCCTTACCTAGATCTTGATCTAATTGCGCGTTCGCCAAAGATACTTTGCGGCTATTCAGATCTAACTGTGCTTCAGATGGCGTTATGGTCAAAGCTAAAAATGATTTCATTTTATGGTCCAGCGGGAATGACTCAGTTTGCAGAGTATCCTGAACCACTTTCTTTTACGATTGATAATTTTATTAAAGCAATTAGTGATACTTCATCACTTGGAAAGCTACCTTCTTCTAGTTTTTATACCGATGAATTTTTAAATTGGTTTGATAAATCAGATGAAATACGTGCACGTACTTTAAAGCCAAATTCCGGCCCTGTTATCTTGCGCAGAGGACAAGCTAGCGGACGACTTTTAGGGGGATGCCTCTCTTCTCTGTTACATTTAGCAGGAACTCAATTTTGGCCAGATCTTGAAGGTGCGATTTTAATCTTAGAGGTAGCCGAGGGGGCTGAGCTTTCTCGGGGAGAAAGTATTTCACTGATAGATATGCATTTAGCCGATTTAAATAATCTTGGAGTTTTTGATAAGATTTCTGGAATTGCTTTTGGAAGACTATTTAATACGCCAGAGGAAGAAACACAAAAAATATTTAATCTTCTTCTTGAGTATACTGAGAATCAAAGACTTCCCGTTTTAGCAAATTTAGATTTTGGTCATACAGATCCAGTATTAACAATTCCATTAGGGTGCCAGGGTACTTTGAATTGTATTAATGGATCTTTGAATGTACTCGAGCCAGCTTTTGCTTAAAATCTCCATAAAAGAGCGATTTTTGATTAAACTCTGATAAGATGAGACTATGATTGCCGAGTTATGAAGGTCGGAAATGGCAATCTAGATATGCTTGCGTATCGAAATGAGGCTCAGCGTCATGCAGCGTTGGTGTCTCTATACTTCAGTCACCGAACATCTCCTGAGCTAATCAAGACAGAATTTAATCATCCAAATTTATCATCAAGACTTACTTCTAATCGTGGAAAAGGAGTTTCAGGCGATAAAGAGGGATCTTTTCAATGGACAGCTGCCGTTCAAGCCTTAAGTGTTTTGATGGTACGAGCTGCAGTATCTCAAGCTGTGGATTCCTCTGATGAGATCCTTCCTAGGTTAGTAGGAGAGAAGGGGTCTCTAGCAGCATCTCTAGATTATGCTTTAGATAAACAACCAAATTGGTTGGTTGAGATGTTCGGAGTAGACGCGAATGGTGTTTCTTTATTGCGGCGTTTTTTAGATAGAGTAAATTCAGGTTGTAAATATGCCGGCCCTGTAACCATTTCATTAAGAAATACACTTATTCAAGATAGACCGATCAGGATCTATTTGAATGATGAACCTGTTTCACATCGACGAGACTTAATCTTTCTTCTTAGAGAGTTAGAAAAAGCTTGTGGAGCATTAGATACTGAAATTCCAAGACAGCCTTTATTGGCTTCTCCAGAGGTTAGAGATCTCAAGAAAGAGAGTGTTGATGAACATAAAGGGTTATTTAGAACCCCTATTGTTAAACTGCCGATCGGTGAAGGGGAGATAAATATAAAGGTTTTTGAAGGAGATAGTGGAGTAGCTTTAGTCGGAATCTATGGTGATATTAATGCTCTTCGTACGAGTAAAAGAGTCGCTGTTAGGGTTCATTCTTCCTGTATTAATAGCGATGTATTAGCAACGGTCGATTGCGACTGTAGGGCTCAATTATTAAGTGCACGAAATTATCTTAGTGAGCACGGTGGGCTTTTAATTCATCTGAATCAGGAAGGGCGCGGAGCTGGTCTTTATTCTAAGTTTGTAGGAATGGCGATTTCAAAAGCACATTCTCTTTCGAGCTTCGATGCTTACAGAAGTCTTTCTCTCGAAGTAGATGGGAGAGATTATGAGATCGTAGTCGAGATATTGAAAGATTTTGGCATAAGCGCGATTTCACTATTAACTAATAATACTCGCAAATGGGCAGCTCTTAAGCGCAAGGGAATTGATGTTGAGCTATTGCCAATTCAGACTCAATTAACTCCACAAAATTTTGACTACCTATATTCAAAATACCACGAAGCAGGTCACCTGTTAAAAGAGATTTTTAATCCAGGTGACTCGATTTATATAATGCAAGGTGAGATAGCTTCTAAGCGACCTAAACACACCTGGATATTTGATGCTGACGATACTCTATGGGAGGATAATATCTATTACGAAGATTTTATCCGTAAATTCACTGATAGAATTATTAGAATTATACCAGATATATCTCGTAGTGCTGTGCGCGATATCCTTGATGGTGTAGAGCAGCAGATGGTTAGAGATGTAGGATATGGACCTGTTGGTTTTGAAAGATCTTTAAGAGAAACTTTTAAGATTCTCTCTCAGAAATATGGGGATCTTGGTGAACCGCCTAATGATCTATTAGAAGCTGTTATCCCTACTTTATCTCAAGCGCCAACAGTATTTAGAGAAGGAGCAAAGGAGCTTATATATAAGCTCCGTGCATTAGGTGATAGCGTTGTTCTTTCAATGCAAGGACCAATAGAATTTCAATTTGCTAAACTTTTTAAATCACGCTCAGCGGAATTATTCGATGCAATCGCGATTTCAAAGAATAAGAATGAAGATACGATTCGTATGATTATTTCTAGTTTGAGGAGTAATTTTAAGGAAACTACAGTAGTTGCAAGTAATTTGTTAGGAGACGTTGTTCCAGCAGTTAATATGGGAATTAGAGCTTTCTACTATCGAAATCCACACAGCTGGCAGGTGCTCAACAGATCTGATGTGTCCTCGCAATATCTATCAATTCATAATTTTGAAGAGATCTTAAATCTTAGGGACTCTGCAGCATGATGTCTTATTCTATGGCCATAAAATTAACACCACCGCCTCCTGTTCCTGGGTTTTCCTGTTTGGTAGATGAATCTGGTTTTTTTCTAGGGAAAAACATGGATCTTATTCAGCCTCAGGATAGTAAGAGAGTATGGATTATCGATGCTGATGATACTGTGTGGGAAGACCATCTTCATTATGAAGTCTTAATTAATGATCTCATAGATCATATGACCAAGAGTGGTGTCTCTATGGGCAGGCTGGAGATGAGAAGAATAGTTGATGATGTTGAAAAAGAGATGATTCCAAAAGTAGGATGGGGACCGCATGGATTCGAAGTTTCTCTCAGAGAAAGTGTAGCTAAAATCTCGAAAGAAGCTGGAATTGTTGTTGAAGAACCTCATAATATATACAGTGAAGTTGAAAGAGTCTTGTGTGCAGTCCCACATATTATAATTGATGGCGTTGTCGAAACCCTTAGTATGTTAAGTTTGCGAGGAGATAGTCTTGTACTTTTCACGCAAGGAGATAGATCAGTTCAATTTGGGAAGATAATACGCTCTAATCTTTTTGGGTCTTTTGCAAACATATGTGTTGTTCAACAGAAAGATAAAGACACTTTAACTAAATTGACTTCCAGTCTTAATCTAGATGTCTCAAATGTTACAGTAGTAGGTAATAGTTTGATGTCGGATGTAAAGCCTGCTTTGGAATGTGGCCTACAAGCTGTTCATTTCAAAAATCCAAATTCTTGGAGTGCTGTTAATTCTCTTGTGCTGGACAGTGGTAGCTATCGAGAGATATCTTCTTTTAAAGATCTTCTAGCGGTTTAAATTCGTTAACTAATTACATTTTATAGATTTAACATTTGGGCAGATTAATCCGATATCTATATAGAATTTCTTTGTTTAGTTAGGGTTCAATTTTAGTATGCCAAGCAAGCTAGATAACAAAGATAGTTTGTCAGATAATTCTCTATCAACGTTAGAGGTTCTTGATCTTTCCACAGATTTTGGAACACAAAGCTTTGTAAAGCGAGCGACATTTT
>CAZTER010000042.1:0-9204 GCA_964612045.1 uncultured Bdellovibrionales bacterium | reverse complement strand
AGAAGACCTTTGTAAGCGATCTGATTGCAGGAGTAATTGTTGGTGTAGTGGCTTTACCACTTGCTATCGCCTTTGCGATAGCGAGTGGAGTTAAGCCCGAGCAGGGGCTATATACCGCTGTAATTGCGGGTTTTGTAATTGCTCTTTTAGGTGGAAGTCGGGTTCAGATTAGTGGTCCGACAGGAGCTTTCATCGTCGTTGTCTATTCAATCGTTCAGGAGTTTGGATACTCTGGCTTGGCGATAGCGACATTGATGGCCGGTGTAATAATGATTGCTATGGGGCTTCTTAGGTTAGGAGCTTTACTAAAGTTTGTTCCATATCCTTTGACTGTCGGTTTTACCTCTGGAATTGCTCTAATTATCTTTACCTCTCAGATCCCAGATGTCCTAGGGATTCATGTAGCAAAGATGCCAGCTGAGTTTATCGCAAAATGGAGTGTTGTTTTTCAATCTCTTGGCTCAATAAACATCTCCGCGTGTTTAGTAACAGCGCTCTCTCTTGTTACGATATTTATCCTTCCTCGTTTTACTCGCAAAGTTCCTGGATCTCTTGTCGCATTAGTCCTGGGCACTGTTGTGGTTTATCTATTTAATCTTCCTGTTGATACGATTGGTTCACGATTTGGAGAGGTACCAAATGGATTGCCATCTCCTTCAATCCCCAGTGTTACGTTTGATGAAGCTTTAAAATTAATACGACCAGCGATTGCAATTGCGTTGTTAGGCTCTATCGAATCTTTACTTTCGGCAGTAGTCGCAGATGGCATGATGGGAACTCGCCATCGATCAAATACTGAACTTATCGCGCAAGGAATTGGAAATATAATCTCTCCTATCTTTCAAGGGATCCCAGCAACAGGTGCGATAGCTCGAACTGCAACTAATATTAAAGTTGGTGGAAAAACACCGATCTCCGCGATGGTTCATTCAGTTGTATTGCTTCTAATTATGATTCTTTTAGCGCCATTGGCGAAGATGATTCCTATGCCAACATTGGCAGCTATCTTAGTTTTTGCTGCATGGAATATGAGTGAGCGACACTCTTTTGTTTCGATGTTTAAATCTACATCAAGTGATCTCTTGATTATGATTGTTACCTTCTTATTGACTGTACTTGTCGATCTTACAGTTGCTATCGAAGTTGGAATCGTATTATCAGCGGTCCTCTTTATGAATCAGATGAGCAAGGTGAGTGGTGTTGATCGACTTGGATCTGATCTGTATGAAGATAAAGATCGAGATGTCTTGTTATCTTCTCCACCGAGTGGCGTTGAGGTTTTTCAGGTTTATGGACCGCTCTTCTTCGGCGTTGTAGATGCCTTTAGAAATGTGTTGATGCAGACTAAGGGAAAGCCAAGGATTTTAATCTTAGATATGAGTGAAGCCCTAACTCTTGATGCTTCTGGAGCTCGAGCGATAGAGGAGTTAATTAAAAATTCAGAGGGTCAAGGAACAAAGATCTTGATCTCAGGATTGGATGGTGAACCAAGAGCGATGTTATCACGGTTGGGAGTCCTTGATTTTATTAGCTCAGAGCGTTTGTTTAATAATTTAGAGATGGCACTAACTCATTCAAAACGGTTAGTTTCTTAGATCGTATGCAATTGGAGTAGCCTTACTAGTTATCGTATAATCTCCTTTTGCGAAATTTTTATGGCGCTATCTCCAACATCTCATCTAAGCACTTCAGCTCAATATCTATTTAATGTTCTTCGTTCAACAGGATTTGCTTCTCGAGACACCCTTAAAGCCGTGCTTACAGGACATGACTATGATCTATCTGGTCTTGATCGAGACCTTTTGTCGCTGCGTCGAGCTGGAAAATTAGTTAGCACTCCTGCTTCATTTACTAGAGTAGGGAAGGGGGAGTCCCCACAAGTCGAATTATATTCAACATCCTGTGCCTTATCAGGAACCTCTGGACCAGCTCGCCCACGGACTTTTTCTCAAGCTTCTAGGATAGAAACTAAATCTCACTGTTTGTCAGAAATGACATTTGATTACTCTGGCTTGTTATAGTTCGATCTAATTTGATTGATTGGCTATTAGATGTATAGTTTGCGGATGCAAAATAGATCAGAAGCTCCTGTTCGTTTGAAGGTATTAAGAACCCGTTTAGCTCGTTTAGAGTTAAAAGATCGCTTCTATAGAAACCGGTTTGTCGTTCCTAATGCTGTGACATTAAGCAGTATGTTTTGTGGTTTCTTAGCGATTATCTATTCAACGAGCGGTAGATTTGAAAAGGCCGTTATAGCAATTGCATTATCTATCTTACTTGATGGATTAGATGGACGTGTAGCGCGTCGTTTAAAAGCTACATCGAAGTTCGGCGTAGAGTTTGATTCTCTATCAGATTTTGTTTCTTTCGGCGTTGCTCCAGCGATTTTAATGTATAACTGGTCATTTAGACCTGTTGCAGATGAATTTGGAGTTTTAGTATCGTTTATCTTCGCTCTTTGTTCTGCAAGCAGATTAGCTCGCTTCAATATTCAAGCAGAGAACCTTAAAAACTTTTCCGGTCTTCCTACTCCTGGAGCCGCTGCGATGGTGATCGCTGTAGTTAATAGCATTCCGTATGCAGCTCCTGGTCAGAGCAAGTTAATCTTTGATGCTCTCTTAATGTTAGTCCTCTCGTTTCTTATGGTATCGAGGATTGAGTTCTTAAGTATTAAAAAAGCCAAGATGGTTGGCCCTCGTCTCTTTGTAGTTTTGGGATGCACGATCGGACTGCTCTGGTATAACAGCCAGATCGGCGTGCTAGCTCTAGCTACAGTCTACGTATTGAGTGGACCTGTTTCTGCGCTTATGAAGATATCAACAAAGAAGCCTGACGGTGACTCAAATGATCAGGCAGCTGTTTCCATCTGATAAACATTGATCGGTGTCATGTTTAGCCAGATTCTTTGTCTACTACGGCTGTTTTCACAAGCAAAGGTTTGTAGGAAATTTTCCATCTGTTCAATTCTTCTGCGTCTAGTTTGAGACACAGCGCGTCCAAGATGCTTTAATCCGATGTACTCGTAATATGTCATTACTGTGTCTGACTTACTTAGTGATCTAAACTTGTGGAAGATTGACTCTGTGATCTCTGGCTCTAAATTTAAGAAAGGGATTGAGCAGATTACCACATCGAACTTCTCTGTATCTGGAAGATCTTGAACTGGCCCCTGAAAAAAAGTGATGCGATCTTTATGTTTAATATAGTCTGGATTGTTTGCGAGATTCTGCTTGAGAGCTTGCATGAATCGTGGATTGATCTCGCAGATAACAAGATGATCATCTGATCTGAGAGATGCCAAAAGTGGGATCGTGACAGATCCAGTACCAGGACCAGCTTCGAGGATCCTCTTTCCGTTGCGCGGCTTAAGTAATGGGGCAATCATAGCTTTTGCCGCCCACTTCGATGTTGGACAGAAAGAGCCTGTTGCCTCAAATTCAGCAAAGAACTCACGAATGAAGAGTAAGTTTTCCTTGAGAAATTCCACTGAATAATCCTCTGAAAAATAAAAGTGGTTCGAACTAAAAGATCCTCTTACCAAATCGATAGAGGGGATAATAAGTCCTAACCAATATCTAACCTGTCTTGTGATTATCAATCAATGTAATGGATTATATATCATTGTTTGTTGCATTAGAACTAAGGACCATTCTAGATAATGATTTCAATAGCTTACGGAATTGACTGATCTCTCTGATCTTAAATTGGTTTGATTGCCTAATTGAGGTTATAGCTAGAGTGCTTAGGCTGCCGTATTATCATCGGCCAACATTAAACCTAGAGGAGTTTTGAGATGGGTGTTTCAGTTTCATCTTTGTGGGATCGCTATAAGAAGTATTCTTTTCATAGTAGTGAGTTGGGCCTTTCTTTAGATCTGAGCAGAACCAAGATAGATTCTGAGTTTTTAAGTAAGTTTGAATCTAAGTTTTCTTCAGCGACCTCTGAGATGATTGCTCTTGAAAAGGGAGAGATCGCTAATGCTGATGAGAAAAGGATGGTCGGACATTATTGGCTAAGAGCTCCAGAACTTGCTCCATCTCCTGATATTTCCAAGGAAATTTCAGCTAATCTTGAAGCGATGCTTTCTTTCGCTAGCAAGATTCATCAGGGAGAAATTAAATCACCATCAGGCGTTAAGTTTAATTCTGTTCTCTTGATCGGAATCGGTGGTTCCGCTCTTGGTCCTCAGTTTGTTTCACAAGCTTTGAGCGGCCCAGAAGATAAAATGAAGCTTTGCTACTTTGATAATACAGATCCAGATGGAATGCGCAGAGTTCTTGCTTCGTTGCCATCACTTGAATCAACGCTTTGTGTAGTAATATCAAAATCAGGCGGAACAAAAGAGACTCGCAACGGACAATTGATCGCAAAAGAAGCTTGGCGCACTGCCGGTTTAGATTTTTCTAAATCTTTTGTGGCGATAACCATGGAGGGAAGTGAGCTCGATGGCACAGCTAAGTCAGAGGGATGGTTAGCTAGATTCCCGATGTGGGATTGGGTTGGTGGAAGAACTAGTGAGCTTAGTGCCGTTGGACTTTTGCCAGCAGCTCTACAGGGATTCGATATTAAAGCGATCTTAAATGGTGCCAAGGCTGTTGATCAGGTAACTCGCGCAACAAAACTGATGGAGAATCCAGCAGGAATGTTGGCTGCTGCTTGGTATCACGCAGGATGTGGCAAGGGCGGTAAGGATATGGTGATTATTCCATACAAGGACCGCTTAGAGCTTTTTAGCCGATATTTACAGCAGTTGGTGATGGAGAGCTTGGGCAAAGAGCTTGATCGTGATCAGAAGGTAGTCAATCAGGGAATCGCTGTTTATGGGAACAAGGGGTCAACTGATCAACATGCCTATGTTCAACAGCTAAGAGATGGATTGAATAATTTCTTCCTAACCTTCATTGAAGTTCTCCATGATGAATCAGCATCTGGGCTCGGAGGAGAGCGCAATCTTTCTTGGATAAACAATTTTCAAGTTGAACCAAAGATCACTGCAGGCGATTACCTAGCGGGATTTTTTATGGGAACACGCTCGGCTTTGTTTGAGAAAGATCGTGAGAGCATTACAATTACAGTTGAGCAGGTTTCTGCTAAAACTGTCGGATCTCTTATCGCTCTTTTTGAAAGAGCAGTTGGGTTCTATGCTTCATTTGTAAATATCAATGCTTACCATCAGCCAGGAGTTGAAGCAGGCAAGAAAGCAGCCGCACAAGTTTTGGAGTTACAAAAGAAAGTCGTAGATCACCTATCTACTCATAATGTAGCTCATACAGCAGAGTCGCTTGCAGGAGAACTTGGCGCTGGAGTTGATCCTGAGGATGTATTCCGTGTACTTCGTCGTCTCTCAGTAAATAGCAGGGTAAAAGCCTCTTGGAAGAATCCAATTTGGGAGAGTGAGTTCTCGCTCTAAGGTTGCATGGACATAGGAAGTCTTGGTCTCGCGATTATATTGCTTAGCCTTGCGCTAGCACTGCTCAGTGGCAAGTTCGCAATCGATCTAGTTGCATTAGTGGCTTTGATCGTTCTCGTGTTGTGTGGGTATGTTCAGTCGAGTGAAGCTTTGACTGGATTTTCTTCCGCAGCAGTTGCCACAATGTGTGCAGTTTTCGTACTGAGTGGAGCTCTACGCGAAAGTGGAGTTGCTGATAGCTTAGGTAATCTTGCTACTAAGTGGATCGGACGGAGTGAGAAGCGAGCTATTATTGCTATAATCTCGCTTGCAGCTCTCTTCTCTTCTGTAATGAATAATATTATTGCAGCAGCTCTTTTACTTCCATCCGTTCTGAGGATCTCTCAATTAACAAAGATTCCACCCTCTATAACGTTAATACCTTTGGCATTTGGCGCCATTTTAGGAGGTATGACTACTTTAATCGGTACTCCTCCAAATATTGTAAGTAGTGAGATCCTTACTCGATATGGATATGCACCACTTTCATTCTTCAGCTTTTTTCCAGCAGGTATGACCTGTGTTGTTCTAGGAATGGCATTGCTTGTACTTATCGCTCCTAGATATCTTCCTAGAAATGCATCTGATGCAAATACTCCGCCTAGTGATGATTTAGAGGAGCTATATCATATCGGTGAAAAGTTATTTGCTGTCAAAGTGCCAGATGGATCTTCGTTGGTTGGTAGAAGCCTAGGAGATATTCAGCTTGGAAGGACTTTGGGATGCAGAGTTGTAGAGATCCAGAGAGCTGAAGCAAGAGTGGTAGCTCCGCAAGCTAATGAATTTTTGTCTGCTGGAGATCGGTTGATTCTAAGGGGGGATGTTGAGCGAGTACGCCGTTTGAAGGCGAATGAATCAATGAAGCTTGAAGATTCAGGACAAGTTACTCATTCTTCTTTGAGTGAGCTTTTAGTTGAATCTGAGGTTGCTGAATCTGACTTGGAATCAAATGAGATTGGGCTGCTTGAAGTTGTTATATCACCGCGAGCCAGAATTGTCGGACAAACGTTACGACAGTTAAATTTTAGAGGTAATTACGGATTTATGGTTTTAGCCATTTTACGAGGAGGTACATCGTTACGTTCTCAGGTGGCTGATATTCCGTTACAGTATGGTGATGCGCTTTTACTTCAGGGACCAAGAAGTAGGATGCCAGTACTCGCAAGAAATAGAAATTTTCTTCTTTTGTCTCGAATTGTGCCAAATCCACAAAGGACAAAGCGTGCACCAGTTGTACTTCTCTCATTCTTGTTGATGATTCTTCTTCCTTTGATAGGAATCGTACCATTTGAGATCTCAGCACTTATTTCAGCTGTAATTGTAGTGTTGTCCGGTGCAACAACAATGGAGGAGGGGTACCGCGATATTGATTGGAGAATAATAGTATTTACTGCCTGTTTAATTCCACTCGGTGAGGCAGTTAGGGAATCTCAGTTGTCGAGCTATCTGCTAAGTTTCTTATCTGCTTATTTACAAGATAGCTCTCCTTATCTTGGATTATTGGTAATTGGAATTCTCGGAAGTATTGCTAGTCAACTATTAGATGGTGTTCCTGCTGTTGTTATCCTTTCTCCGATCGCGATAGCTCTTGCTCAAGCAATGCAAGTAGATCCGCATCCATTTGTTATGGCGTTAGCTTTGTCATCTTCAGTGGCGTTCTTAACGCCGATTAGCCATAAGGTGAATCTTCTAGTGATGTCGACAGGTGGCTATAAACAGAGGGATTATCTTGCGGTCGGATTACCTTTATCTGTCCTATGTATGGCGATAATACTTCTCGTAGTTCCGATGGTTTTCCCGTTTTAATGCTACTAGTTGTTAATCTTTAGCTATTTAAATATCGAGAACTAATGATTTTGGAGTGGAGATTCCTTGTCGTTTTAACTCTTCGCTAATGACGGCAATTCTACTATCTGTTGATTGCGCAAAACTATCTTTGTTGACTACTTGAATAGAGATATCCACATTGTTGGAAGAGAAACGACAAACCTTACTTAGTAACTCTGCAATTTGTAATGTAGTTGCAGAGTGAGCTTTGATATCGAGTTTTTCAAGTTCGTAGCAGAATGGAAGAATCTCAGTAATCTCTTCTAGAGGGATCTCTTCTGTATCTATAACAATCTCCTTCAAGCTCCAGTTCGAAGAAACGTTAGATTCTACTTCGGTTAGAATACAATCTCTAATAACAAGTCTTTCCGATTGTTGTGTGCCACTAGTAATCGAATCAATGTTCTCAACTTCTAATGGATTGCCACTTGTTCCTGATATCTCAATTGATTTTATTTGGCGAGCAAATGGTGCAAGATAAAGGGCATTCGCGACATCCTGAGCATCAAAGGGCTCACAGGTTGAGAAGGGTTTTATGACTACCGAGGTTATTGTTGAGCCACGATCTATCTGTCTCAGTAATTCCTGATCAGAATCTTTTCCTAAGCTAGCTGGAGAAAGAAGGGAGAAAGCTCGGCGATATTCAGGGCTTTCAAGAGACCTCGTAATCTCTAGAGTTAACCCATCCTCTGGCAAGCCTTCTGATACACATAATCCAAGAGAGCGATCTATTAATGTGTTTAGGCGTCTAATTCCACTCTCAAATGTAGCGTCATCCTTGGCCTGCATCCTAGAGAGACAATCAATTAATCTAGTTGTAATTTGATCTGCTTTTCTTGGTCCTATTTCACCTGAGAACATCGTATAAAGCTTAGAGAATGGCCCTCTGCTAACTGGCTCAAACTTTGCGCCTAAAATTTCTGATTGAAATACATTTTTATCAGACCCTTTCGATGGTTTGTGTAAGGCTTCAAATATATCTGGGTCTTTAACAGTCTCTCTAATCCACTCACGAAATCCTGGAGATTGTATTACAAGGTGCGCACTAAGAATTGACATAAAATATAGGGGTAAATAGTTGAATATGACCTTATCATTTAGCTCAACTCTAATCGAATTGTCAGAATAAAGCTTCTAGAAGAGGTCTGTTACATAGACTAGGCGTTCGATAGATATTTATATTCTTTTAATAATCGCTGTGTGTGTCCAGCCTTTAACAAATTGATGTTCAGATGGTACTAGTTCCAGGGAGAGTCCGTGAGCAGCTAGATCCTCTTTGAGACAGCGCGTTATTCTAATACCTCTTTCAGCTTCGTCCTTATGCGACGATGTAGTGAGAGGGACGTCAAAAGGTATTCCTATTTTATTATCCGGACCAGGAGCTGCTGGATAGAGTCTAATCTCTCCTCCATCGCTTAATAATTCAGAAGCTCGAAGAATTGATCTGAGATGAAAGTCATAACTACACCAATCTTGAGCACTGTAAGCACCCAGGAAATTTCCAATCAAAATAAGGTCATTTTTTGATGGTGCTCTTTCTATCGTTGGAAGAGTGTCCGCTATGTAGTGTTCTGGTCTGTTTAAGAAATCTTCTGAAAAGAGATCTAATACCTGCCTTCTGACAGCTAAAATTTTAGCTGGAGTATCTATAGTTGAAAGGGGATTTTCGGACATCCATGCAGCATCTTTGTAGCTATCTCCGCCGCCTTGAGCTGCTTCAAAATCAGAAAGTTCTTTAAGCGCAATCCTTCTGATTCCATCTACAAGTTCTTGCCTGGAAATTTGAGGAGAATCTTCTGATAGCTTAGGAGGTTCAAATAATGGATCTACTGATCTGACATGAGCTCCAATTGCAGTTGCTTCTGAATTAAAGATGGAATATCCAGAGGCAATGTCTAAGATCTGTAAATCAGCAAGTTCTTTCATGT
>CAZTER010000041.1:0-9371 GCA_964612045.1 uncultured Bdellovibrionales bacterium | reverse complement strand
TTATAGCACTAAATATCAGTTTTATAGGATAAATACGTACATTCTCGTATAAAACTCTTAACTTTCTCTGTATTTTTAAAACTTTATAACAATAATGCATCACTCTATGTTGCCCCTAACAAATGTAAACGTTAGGAGAAAAAATGAAGACAAACACAGCAAGAATAGAACCAGGAGCAGAGAGTTTCTTAAGCCTAGCCTCATCCTCTCAGAGCAGAGACCTTCAGGCCAAAAACAGCCTTCCAGCTAGAGCAACAGCAGCAGCTCTGAATGAAGTCAGCTCTGGAAACGCGTCCGGTCTAGCAGCAGAATCTCTCCCCTTTCTGAAATCTCAAGGATGGGTTGAATCTATGGTCGAAGAAAAACGTGACAAACTAAGTGCTGCTCTTAGTGTAGAAGCAGAGCAACGCGCGAAAAGCCAAACTCTAAACACTCAGATCTCTAGACTAAATTCAACTCTGAGAGATCTTCAGGACAATGCCGACTCTGGATGGAATATATTTAAATCCTTCTTCGGCGCCGGACCTAGATCGGAGCTACTATCTAGAGCAGAGAATACTCAAAAAGAGCGTTGGAAATTAATCGCTGAACAGGAAGCCGCACTAGCAGTATTAGATCGCTGCAAAGCTGCGAGAACTGAACTAGCAAGTTACTGCCAGGTAAATGGAGAGCTAATAAAGGTCTCACCTCTTGGCAAAGAGTTATTGCGAGATATCTCAGCTCGAATCGGAATACTAGGGTCCAAGAGCATTGATCAGGCGATCTCTCAGATTCAATCTGAGCGCGCAGCAGTAGAGAAAGCGATAGATAATTTCCTGGATACTAAGATGACGTTAGAGGGATCTTCTCTCAGAAAAGGAGTAGCAAAGAATTTAGGATTACTTGCAACCCTTGCCTCACTAGAGGAGAAACCAAGCACTAAGAGTCTTAGATTAGAAGATCTAGCAAAGCGACTCGCAGAGATAACCAAAGACAAACTAACCGAAGATCAGAAACTACTACTAGCATGCTTGGTATATCGCTGGAATGGGTCGCCGACTGCAGTAGTCAATCAGGTCTACAAAAATGCTCTGGCAGTATTTAGCGGTAGCCCAACATTTAAGCAGCTTTACCAGGTCATCACTGCTGGAGATACTTCTCCAAAAAAACTGTCTCAAGATCTTGGAGATATCTCAAAAATTGAGGACCTCATCGCAAGAACAGGTTGGATAAAAAAAGGAAGTGGAACATGCTCCCACATAGCAGCAAGAATAGCGACAACTCCTGAAAGTCTCAGAGAAGAGATCTTTGAACTAGCAAACACAATCAATTGGAAGCTTTCTGCAAAAGGTCGCGACTGTCTTTTAGCAGCCACTTCTCTAATCCGCGCCGGACTTTCGCAGGAGCAGGGATTAACAAGACTAACTGAGGCTAAAGGGCTTATTTCAAAAATTCTTGGAGTTGGAGATATCTGTTGGGCAGCTGCGATAGCAGCCGCTCCATCCTCGATAGAAGCTCGAGTAACTCAGCTTGCTGAGATTGCAACTAAGCTAAAAGGAGCAAGGATCGGAGAAGGCGATAGATTATCTGTCGCATATGGAGTTTGGTGCTCTGCTTATCGAGAGCAACCAGAAGCTATGCTTGGAGAGCTTGAAACACGACAAGCTCCGCAACATGAAGCGGTTATTGGAAGATCTTCTAAAGGTTCATCAAAACTAGAGTCCAACAACTCAAGGTCTCAAGAGCCTAATTACTACGCCAGCTCAGATGGTGGCGGAGATCCAGGAACTTTCATCTTCTTTAGCGATGATCGCTCCTACTACTCCGCAGATCCAGGAAGCATTCTCGACCTAGGAAGTGATGCAGTTCCAGCAGCGCCTTGCGGCACTTCGGCACACTGTAGCAGTTCAGGTGGAGGAACTAGCTCCGTCTGCTCAAGCGTAGGAGGCGATGTCTCTGGCGCAACTTCAAGTGTATGCAGCAGCTCAAGTAGTTGCAGTAGCAGCTCTAGCTGTAGCAGCTCCAGTTGTAGCGGAGGAAGCAGTTGCGGTGGCGGTGGCTGCGGAGGTGGCGGAGATTAAAAGAAGTAGCAATATAAATAGATAAATATAAAAAAATCGGAGGAATTATGTTTAGATTATTAAAGAGAAAGCTAGAAGATAAGAGGGATTCTACACTAGCTCAGGATAAACTTTGGAGGATCATATCTGAAACAAACCTGCCCTTTGGGCCTGACTACCTAAAATTTAAATTGGGATGGGGACTGGAGTTCGCAAAAATGGCGATTGAAGAGTACAGAAGGTTTATCTTTCTGGTTTTAATCTCCAAAAAAGAAGTTACTCCTAGCCAGATTGTTGATGAGGTCTGGCACTACCATATTCTTCACACTCAAGCCTATCAGAGTTTTGCTAAAGAGATAGGAAAGTATATTCATCACAATCCAGGAACTGCATCAGAGCAACCTCGTTTCGATAACCAGTATCTAAAAACTTTGAGGTTTTACACCCTAGTTTTTAACTCTCAACCACCACCTCTAATATGGCCTGGTCAGGATTCGAGCTTCTGTAGTGGAATTCTTCCGAAAGCTGCTTAGTCAATTACGTTCTCCCCTTTATTTATTAAATAAAGGGGAGAACGCTCAAACTCAAGCGAATTAGCGTGAGTTGATTAACACTCGAACCTTGCTAGAATTCGCTCGATGTTTACATCAAACGTTGCACAAAATCTCAAAGCAATTCTAGTTGGCGCTGTCATTACAAGTGGCCTTACTGGCTGTCGCAAGAACAAGGAGCAAGCTGAGGAATCAAAAACACCGATAGAGATACTCTCTTCAGATCTATCACTCGCAGAGCAAGCCACTTTTGTTAGAAAATTCCCCCTCCAAGATGAGCCATATATATATGGAGGAGTTCCGAAGGTAACAAAAACCGGTGATTCAATTAAGGTGTTGAGAAACACAGGCTATGTCACCGGATATAGCGAGAAGCTCGGTTTAGCCAGATGGGTAGCTTACAAACTTACTAGACATGGAGAACCTGGTGTAAATCTCAGCGCTCCGATCCATTCAGGATTGCGCTTTAAAATGGATCAGAGAACTACCGCAAAGGTACCATCAACGATCTTATCAAAAAGTGGATATGACCGCGGTCATCTAGCTCCAAATGATTCAATTGGAATAAATTATGGTGAGCAGGCTCAACGAGAGACATTTCTAATGTCGAACATTGTTCCACAAAGCGCCGGCCTAAACCGCGGAGCATGGAGATCTTTAGAAACTATCGAATGTAACTCATGGGCAAATCAACTAGATGAACTATGGATTGTAACTGGTCCAATAACGACAGAGCAAAGCAAACGAGTCACTAAAGGTAAAAAAAATACCACTATTCCAGAGTCTTTCTACAAGATCTTTATTGAGGAAGATAACGATAGGATAAGAATGTTGGCGATTCGCGCCTCACAAGAGACAGAGGGATCTTTTAAAGACCTTGAGATACTATCAGTCGATGAAGTCGAGGCTGTTACGAATCTAGATTTTAACCACCTCATCCCAGATCTCACAGAAGATGCGATTGAGGCCAAGAAATCAAAGACTATATTCCCAAAAGATTGGTAATTATTTTTCACTCAAATTCTTTGCTTAGAGAGATAAGTAGAGATATACTTCCGGCCCCCTTTTTGGAGCCTTTTAATGATTCATCTATCAACTAGTACACCGAGTAGCACCGCTAGCTTATCTGAGATAATTGCTCCAAAGATTGAAGGAGTGCGACTTGAAGAGATGTTAAGCTATAGACAGAAGCTAGCACTAAGATTGATGCAACAAGGCGCTATAGTTCAAGAAGTTCCAGAGCTAAATGCGCATGCTTTCTTAAAATTCGAAAGAGTGCAAGGCGAGCTATTAAGCGCAGAAGAGATTACACCACCACCATCATTTACTTGCCGCGCTTGCGAAATGCAGATACTCCTGCCTGAATTCAAGCAGGTCCAGGTTATCATACCATTCGAGGATGAATTACCCTCCCCTCATATACGCACACGACTCCTTCGTCAGGTTGATGTTTTAGCTACCAGATCGATCGTTATAAATAACGCGTCTACATTGGAATTTGATAATGAGAGCACAGCCATCTTTTTGGATGAGAATTTATTAATTGAAAGACTAATCTCTCAGCCAAGTGAGCTACCACTAGTATTTTTTACAGCGAAACCGATCGATGGAATTTCACTAGTTAAAACTGATGAAGATGCGCATGAACCATCACTAGATCAAGAGTTTATCCTCGAAGGTTGGAAAAGATACTTTGGAGGAGTAATTCCTGATTATTTATAAGATATATTACTCAGCCCAATAGGAGGCATTGGATGGAGTAGTTGAGCTCACAAGCTCCATTCCGGTATTCTTATCTTCATCATCAAAGACTATGACACCGCCATCTCGATTACGGCGGATTAAAACCATGTGCTCGGCCCTACTTTTAGTAAATGCCATTAACACTACAATCTGAGATTCAATTTCAGCGCTTTTGCGCGCTCTATCTTTTACACCGACACTACAAACTAACTCATTAAAAAGCTGATCTGTATCTACTTCTTCATTTACCAACCCCTCCGGCATGCGAGCCAAGAGAAATGGCATTAATATTGAGCTTCTCGGATCCCGATCAATCAAACCTAAAGCCGAATTTACGAATGGTTGTTCTTGAATTGCGAGACCATAAATCCTTGTTGAGATGTTGGTATCAGTAGATTCGTTAGATAACCAACACTTAATCAGAAAGAGATCGCACTGGTCATCATACTTAAACTTAAGATGCTCTGGGGGAATTCCAACTATAAAAGAACCCCCTTCTTTTTCCTCAAAAAGAAAACAGGGAATAGGAGTGTTTTTATCAATATCTAACGGCAAGCTACTATTTAGAGTTTCAATAGCAAAACTAATTATATTTCTGAGCAAAGCTTGATCATCTCTAGTTGACAGCTCTACTATCCGCTGGTACCCAAGGTCTTCAAAGTAGAGCTCAAGCTGCGCATCAGGATGATAATCTATCTCTCCCTCATCTTTTTCTAAAACTATTGAAGCATCCTCTTGCATCTCTTCAAACGGAGGCTTTGCTGGCTTAAACTCCTGGTTTTCAAATAAAGCTTCTTCAGGAAAAAGATCTTGATAAATTGCAGTCTCTAATAATTTAATATCTGGAGGGAAATAAATATAATCTACAAGATCTGTTAAGATTCCATCTTGAATCCCGAACCTGCACCAGAATGCGCCCTTATCAATCTCTTTCTGAACCTCGACAGAAGACCCTGGCTCATCAGAAGCACTCACCTTCCCCTCAATTGACTTCGAAACCATAACAAAAACTTCGGTTTCGCCTGAGGGCGTTATTCTAGATCTTAATACATCAAACTTATCTGGCGGATCTCCTTCCCACATTGATATCTTTCTAATAGATAGCTCCAGAAAATTTGAACTGTCTCCACTTGTTAAACAAGCAAGATCTGATTCTACTACCACTTGAGATAGATAAAGATCTGCACTATCAAACCAAAAATTATCGCCATTCGAGTAAAATCTAACTACCATTCCTATCAATTCATTTTTTGAAACAAAGGAAGGATCTAGAAAATTATAGTTACTCTTGCCAGCAGATGGCAGTATTATCGCCTCTCTATTCTCATCATATATAGCGACAAAAAGTATGTGTCCTCCATCAGCTAAAGCAGCTCCGGCTAGCACTATAGGCTCAAGATGCTCATATTTATCGTCAAAGAACCAATCACTTGCTACACCATCACTAGGATCATCTTCTTGAGTATCGGCAACCTTCCATTGATCTGCCTCATCATCACTTGAAGATAATCCTTGATAGGAATCGTGGTAGCCCTCCTCTTTCTCGCTTGCCGGATCTCTTTCAGATCCATATTCAAAAAGTTGTGGGAAAATTTCATAATCGAATACTTGTGACAATCTCTCACAGCCTTGGTCATTTAAAAGAGTCCCAGAGGATCCATCCGGACCTCTACTTTCCCATTCTACCAGAATATTACTAATAACATCTCGAGCTAGAGACCTTAAGTGAGCAAGGTGTCTTGGATCATTTACCCTACTTGGAATCGGAGGAACCACTAAATCATCACCAGAATTTTCAGGTTGCTTTGCGGGTTGGTTATCTGGTTGAAGATCTGCCATAAGGACGATGTATTAAATGTTTACTCTCTAATCAAGAATTTAATAGCCCGGCCTTATAAAGGCTATAGATAGTAACCTCGATACGATACTCTATCATTACTATCCAACTCATTAACAACAAAACCAAGCAACCTACCTAAAGACCGAAACTGCTCACTCCCTACTGCAGAGGCATTTAGAGAGAAAACATTACCTGATCGCTCACTTACGCCGCTAGAAACTAGCGTTCTCAAAGCGTTATTTGTCAGGCGACTAAAAACATCTCTCGATGTTTGCTTCGGGAGATCTCCCTTGCATGCATTATCTAAGATAAAATCTGTCGGGATACCTCTAGATATATATAGAGATCCAGAATAATAGAATCCACGCCTCATTAAGTTAAATAGATAAGGTGCAATATCCTCTCCAAAAGTTTTTTCCACCTCTGATATTAATGAGTTAAACAATACCTGCTTTTCAAGAACTATCTTGATACGCGAAAGAGCTAGATCAGAGCAAAACAACTCGGGATGTTTGATAACGCTAATGTCGGGACGCTGTGCCGCAACAGACAAGGAGAGCACTTCCTCTAAAAGCTTTAAATAGATTGGGAAGTTTACGTTCTTTGGATCTAACAGATTATTATTTTCTGAAATTACAGCTTCAGAATAATCTTCTGACTCAAAACGTTCTAAAACATCCTTAATCTGCTTACGTCTCTGAGACCTTATAGTCTCTGGATCGATCACCTTGCTCGGCGATGATTTTACTACCGGAGTACGCTTTTCAGTTAATGCTACAGTTCTTGCGTAATTTGCCTTTAGTTTTTGTGCAGTCCTCTCTAAAAGAGATACCGCCTCAGCAGAGTAAACATTGCAGTTAATAAGGTTAGCAACAAATGAGTCAATTGATCCATCTGACACCATCTCCCAAAGCGAATTCTCTAACTGGTTGCGCAATCCAGAATTTCTCTCATTAAGCTCCTCAGTTTCACACAAAAGATTGAAACAAAGATCCCCAAGCCGATCTCTAGTTGGAGAGGAGCAATGAGCAATCGTAAATATTTGTGGGTACCTCTCTAAAATTGCAATTGCTGTCATCTCATCATTTACAGCTGCGACTATCTCCCTCTTAGCTTCTACGACATCTTTAGGAGTAATGGATGGCAAAACAAGTGCTAGACGAAGCTCTGCGTACTGATCAATTGAGGTTGCGTGAATTTGATCCTCCGAAGCCCTTAACAATCTCTCCATATCATCAAACAATTGCGCACTAAATCCAGCTGACACCCATGTTTCCTTTAAGCCAGGAACTATGGCTGTTGTACGCCTAAATTCAGGCCAAGAAACTCCGCGCAATATGTCTTGGTATGCCGATATAGAATCCTCAGTAAGTTGCTCTAAAAGATATCCAACTCTAAATTGCAAAGACTTCTCAGAACTAAATGGAGATTGAATTTGTTGCACTTGTCGTCTGAAAAAAGCATCCAACTTATCTTGACGCTGCTCTATAAGATCTCCAAGGTGGCCATCCCTTGCAAGTCTTAGCTCTACTTTCCTAGATTCAAGCTGCTCCTTTTCTAGGAGAACTTTAACATCAGATTTTAGACTAGGAAGTAATTGATCAATTAGCGATATTACGATCTGATATGACTCAATCGTTCTTGTTGCAGATGAGACTACGCCATCAACTGCTGCAAAATTAAATCGCTGGACCGATGCTATTGTTACAGCACGAACATTTGGTCGCTTTGCAAATACCACTCCCCTTCTAAATAGATTAGGAGAAACCCCTTCAATATCTTCTTTTAACGCATTCTCCCAGCCTCGTGCCGCGACAATTCCTGTAACTGCTAGACTAAGAAAGTTCTCTGTTAAAGGACTCAGCGCAGACCTAACCTCTATTCCTGGCGCATGATGCAACTCCCCTACTCTGAGTGTTAGTGAGGCAAATCTTTCATTTAGGTATGAAAAAAAAGCGCCTCTTGCAGACTTTGCTCCTTCTAGCTCTGAGAATTTCAAGGAAGTAGTAGCGAGACCAGGCTTAATTATTCTATTTATCGGCCCAGCGGCATGCACAAATCGATCTATACTTAGATTCCATGCATTATGAAGATCGCGCGCTTTCTCAAGCCATTGAGGTGCCGCTCTTATAGGCAACACTGGCTTACCGTCAATTAATACTATGCCGAGGAAAGTTGCTAACTTTCGGGAATCATCAACTATGCGAGCCCGTAACTCCTCAAGATTCTGTAAATATACCTCTAAAGACTTCAACACCGAGGACTTAACGAAGCTCGATGCAATTCGACGACTTAGCTCGTCTTGCAATGCGCCATGCTCAATACGCAAATTACCATATACTTCAGCGCCAGAAGAACCTGACGATATTGAAATAGGCAAAAGGCGGTGTTCCACCAAGGGCTTATCACCTGAAGGCTTTAGAACTAGAGAAAGCGACATAAAGATCTAGAACATGCTGCAAAAGGGCCAGTATTCTATCAATAATTTCGACCTTACTCAAAAGAGATAGGATCCTGTTTTTGCTTAGGATCTCTTGCTCCGATAGAATTGGTCGCCTATGAGCATATCTCCAGCAACAGCTACAGATGGAAATATTACATTACCAGTTCGATCTGGAAGCACAGGACTTCTTTCAATTCTTCGTGAGCGATTTGGATTTTCTGATTGGAGATCTCCACAAGATCAAGTTGTAGATGCGATTACAAACGGAGAGAATGTAATTCTACATGCTGCAACAGGTTTTGGAAAATCTATCTGCTTTCAGGTTCCAGCTCTAGACCGATTCGAACGTGATGGAAGCACAGCGATAGTAATCACTCCACTAATTGCATTAATAGAAGATCAAGCTGCTCATCTTGAGTCAAAGGGAGTTCCTGTTGCTTATATTCATCACGATCAGAGTCAGGAGATGATTCAGCAACAGATGCGGAAGATTGCTGAGGGCAAAGCCTCAATTGTCTATATCTCTCCTGAGCGTTTTTGCAGCAGCACGTTTCAACGTGAAGCTTTAGGAGTTGAGTCTAGCGATCCAACCAAGATATCGTTTGTCGTAATCGATGAATCACATCTGCCAGCTCTTTGGGGAAGAAATTTCCGTTATGCTTACGGAGCCAAGTTAGGCGAAACAATTAGAACAGTTATAAAAGATCCTCAAATTGTAGCATGCACAGCGACTCCTACAGCTGACAGTCAAAATT
>CAZTER010000040.1:0-9372 GCA_964612045.1 uncultured Bdellovibrionales bacterium | reverse complement strand
TGATTACCTGCTCTATCAACTCTAACTGTATATGACTCGTCATAATAAAAAGTCTGTTCACCATCTGAGAATAGGTAGTTGTAAGTGCCAGCAGGCACTAGGCAAGAATCGAGCGACCTATCTGATGGGTTAGGTTTAGAGGTAAATTCTACTGATTCGCTTGACTCGACACGCTTTCTCGATGTGGTAGCCGATCTTTCTCGGGAAATATCTGAGAGTTCGACCTGCTCAGCAAATCCTCCTTCAGAGATATTAATTGTATTGCCTTTGAATTGAAAAGCAGTAGGGCCTGCACTTAAATTGATCTCAGAACGGCTGCAATTTAGTACCGCATTATTTGATATCTTTGTAGTTTCTGATCCATCACAAGATGAGATGAACTTCCCATTAAGTATTAAATCTCGTGATGCTGTAACTTCAATATGAGTTCCTCTAGGGGTTTTTATATGAATGCTGTCATCCGAATCTATAAAAACTTCGGCATGTGCTATAGAAGAGCAGAAAGCGACAGCGACAAAGGAGAGCGAAACTATCCATTTATTTTGCATAATAATCTCCATTAATTCGAAAGTTAGATTGCTTGATGATGAGCTTAGATTCAACTAGGAATTTCAATTTTTTGGCTATTCAAGATTTTAGAACTCTATATTGTAAAAGCTGGCCTATAGCCTCTGAAATCTAATACAAGGGCGTATTTCTCTGGCTGAATCTGGACCAAGAGCTAAAAGGAGAGATCTGCTTTCTTCGGGGTTCCTCAAAACACGTAATCTCACCATAAGTTCATTTAACTTATCTTCCTCTTGTTGCACAGCATAAAGCTTAGACCAACGAGAGGCGAATAGCATCACTAGATCCTGAGCTCCAGGAACTCCATGAGCAACAGCATTACAGCATCTTACAAAGTGTTCATCAAAAGCTATAATGCAACTTTCCAGACTTCTTGCGATCTCAATCCTACTATTAATATCAATCGGTAGATCAACTAGATCTGATGTCATCGCTAAAACTTCATACATATTCCACCGTTCCTTTTCGTCTGATGGATTGTGATGTCCTGAGATCTCCAAGCTTGTTAATGTTGCAGGATGACCATTAGCAAGAGCGGTCAGCATCATTGCTGTGTGCGGAGCCGCAGATGGTAGGTAACAAGGAACTCTAAAGTATGGCTTTAGTTTTTTAGAGTTATATAGACCCGCAGTAATCCAAAATAGAGGGCCTGGTTCTGGAAGTTTGCTGAGCAATTCTCCAACAGATCTGTTAACTGAGTCTTGAGTATGAGAGAGGATAGGGGATGATGTAGAGATAAAGCAGCTATCAGAATATTTTACTATTAGAGTTTTTATATTTTCTACTGCATTAGGTAAGATCGGATCATCATCGGAGCATATCCAGATCCATTCGGTCTCAGCTAATTCAAAGCAACGTAATACATTCCCAGCAGCACCAAGATTTACTCGATTTCTGAGATACGTAACGTTCGAAGGAATTACTGATTTTATGTCCTGCTCAGAGCTATTATCTACGACTATTACTTTAGTATTTTCTATCTGTGGAAGTAGTCTCGTTAGCTGTTGTTTAAGTAGTTCTGGCCTATTATAGGTTGGAATGAAGATAGATAAGTTAGTCATAATATAATTTTAAAATTTATCTGTTAAGTTTAATCCTGTAGTGTCTCTAAGATGTTTTTGAGAGCCGGCTTGAGATGAGAATTTGTCCTTGATGGCAACTCTCCGTATCATTGGAATAGCGGAGAGTTTTCCTTCCTCTCTTAGATCGTTAAAACCCTCTAAAATTGCGGAACCAAGGCCGCAATTTATCTGATGCTCTTCAAGAGTTATAATTTTCTTTGCATTTTTCATCTTTAGTAGAGCTGATTTATCAATCGGCTTTATAAATGGAAAACTTACAAGAGTTGCATTCAATTTTAGTCTGATGCTCTCTTCCTTAGCAAACGCTAAGATATTACCGGTCGTGCAGATAAATTCACTGTCACCTGATCCAATAAAAAGTGCTTCTCCAAGATTAAAGTTTATACCTTGCTCGTGCACTTGTTTCTCTCCAGCTTTTCCTAGTCGAAGGTAGGAAGGAGAGGGTAAGGTACTCAAAATTTCTGTACATATACCTGTTTCGGATGGGTCGCCTGGCGCACAGATGGTTAGGTTCGGGAGTGTTCTTAATGCTCCAATATCTTCTGTCGCGTGATGTGATGCTCCAAGTGGACCATAAGAAAATCCTCCCCCAACAGAAACCACAGTTACAGGTAGTTTGTGATAGCATAGATCGTTTCGAATCTGTTCAAAGCATCGCAGCGTAGTAAAGTTACCTATTGAGTATGTAAATGGATGAAAACCAGAGAGTGCTAATCCGGCAGCGACTCCAGTCATATTTTGCTCAGCGACTCCAATGTTTAAAAATCGCTCTGGAAATTCTTGCGCAAACTTCTCCACTACCGAGAATCCAAGATCGCCAACAATTAAGAAGATCTTTGGATCCTTTCTAGCGAGCTCGGTAAGTTTGTTTATGAAAGCAGTTCTCATATCTCCTTTTCGATCTGAGATATAGCTGTAGCAAGTAGTTCTCGGTTAGGACTACGATAATGCCAAAGAAGTCGATTCTCCATAAAATCAACACCTTTCCCCTTGATTGTTCGAGCTATTATGACTGTTGGTTTCGTCTCTTCGTTTCGTGCTGATGAGTATGCTTGTGATAGCTGGCATAAATCATGACCATCTATTTCATTTACTTTCCACTTAAAACTTTCAAACTTTGCTCGAAGAGGTTCTAGATCTAAAACTTCTGAGACAGTCCCTAAACTTTGAATCGAGTTAGCATCTATTGTCACGATTAAGTTATTCAACTTGTGATGACCGGCAAATAGTATGGCCTCCCAATTTGATCCTTCATCTAACTCGCCATCACTTAAGATTGAGAATGACTTGTATACCTTACTTAAACGTTTTGCAGCTAAAGCAAGACCGCATGCTACTGGCAGTCCATGTCCTAAGCTTCCAGTAGAGAATTCAATCCCGGGCACATGATGGCTGATATGGGTTGTTAAAGTGGATCCATCCTTGCCAAAACTCTCTAATAATTCGAGTGGGAAAAAACCTTTGAGTGCAAGAGTTGCATATAGGGCAGAACAACAGTGACCTTTGCTGTAGATAAGCCGATCTCTATCAGTATTTGCGAGATTGCTAGGTGAAATATTTAATATGCCTGAATAAAGAGTAGCTAGAATATCGGCGACTGAAAGACTTCCACCGATATGACTCGCATCCGCAGAGTGCACCATTTTTAGGCTCTCAATCCTAATTCTCTTAGCAAATTCTTTTGTGGAGATTAGGTCGAGCATCCTAGTCCTCTATAACTTCCAGTTTCTGGCCAATAACTGCAATTACTCCCTTAAACCCTAGTTGCCCTCTAAGTTGATCAATAATTTCATTTCGATAAGCCAAGGAGGTTAGAATAACAGCATCTACAGGATCTTCTTTTAGCTTTTTAGGGGAGAAGACCTCTAGGTGAGCAACGGGAGTAATTCTCCCAATTTTATACGGATCTGAATCAATAACATAAGATATTCCGGCGCCGCCGGCTGCTGCCATACAGGACAAGCCTTTTCCACCTGCTCCCCAGACTGCGACTCTCTTGCCAGATGATTGGATGTTATTAACAAAATCTCTGATCTGTTGAGAGAGACTACGACGGATTTCACCTAATTCCTCTAATCTTATTAAGTTCGATCTTCTTACATAAGCAACTAAGAATTCTCCATTCATTCCTCGATCTAAATGAATAGTTTCAAATCCTACTGTAGTTAGAGTTCTTAGAAGGGTTTGAAATGTGAAGTAATTGACATGATCTCTAAATAAATCAAAAAATCTTCCACCACCAAGAGCTTGTTCTAAGCTCGGAACTTCTACCAAACCAACACCATTTGGCGTTAGAGAGTTCTGGATTCCACGAAGAAAATCTAATGGATCAGGAACATGTTCCAGTACCTGACGAGTTACGAAAGCATCATAAGGTGCTCCAGGAACTGGAGTTTTTTCTCCAACATATCCAGAGAGAACTTTATGCCCAGCCTTTTCTGCTTCGCGGCGGAAACTAGAAGATGGTTCAATCCCTGTCACACTTGTGGAATGTTTTTTGAGATAGCCCATATAATTGCCATCACCACATCCAACTTCAATTATGTTTGATTTGGATAGATTAAAATATTCTATAAAATGCTTAGCTTGCTTTTCCTGATAGATGCACATCTGAGGAGAGTGCGTAACTGTCATTATATAGTCATCATAAAAATCATCAGAGACAAAGTTAAAATGTTGAACAAAGCCACATTCACAACATTTATAGATATCAATTTGCGAGGTTGAATCTAGGCTAATTTCATTAGGTTTAAATAAACGAGAGATACTAGCTGGACTATTTGGAAGTTCTATCGCCCTATGTAGATCAGGTGAACTGCATATTCTGCACTTGTGGTTAGAACTCATGCGGCCTCTGTAAAATGACGGATTGTATTTTTTAGCCCCGTATCAAGAGATGTTTTTGGCGTCCATTTAGTCTCAGACATAATCTTCGAGATATCCGCTTGAAGGTGCATAATTTGATCATCTCGATAGGGGATAGCTCCAAAATCAAGACTCGCACTAGATCCCATAATTTCACGAATCCTCTCAATAATTGTTCGAACTTTAACTGGAACTCCAGAGCCTATATTAAAATCGCCCTTTGTTTGCGTAGCAGCGACCTCTAGAACTGCGTCGGCAGCATCGTCTATGTACAGATAGTCCCAAAGTTGCTCCCCTGGAGTCAGTTTAGGAGATAAATTATTTTTAAGTTGGTTTATGACAGATGGAATTAACCAATAATCAGCATCTCCAGGACCATAAAGTGAAAAGACTCTAATCCAGCTCCAGTCCAACTTTAACTCTTTGCAGAGCTCCTTGCTTAAATGACAGCTAATACGCTTTGCGTCTCCATATGTAGTGCTTGGTAGCATGGGGTCTTCTTCAGATAAGATCCTGTTCTGCGGCCCAAATTCAGCTTGTGAACCTACTCCGATCCATTGTTTACATCCGACTGAATGAGCTAATGCAACGGTTCTGAGAGTGGTAGGGATGTTAATAGAAAGCTGTCTAGGATCATTTCGATCCTTGCCAGCAACTCCCCACCATCCGGAATGAATCCACACTTCGGGCTTTAATTTACAGATTAAGTTAATTGTTTCAGGGTCATCAAGAGTTTTTAAATTATAGTTATCTGAAGATGGTTCACTAAAAACCTGGACAGGGCTCATGTTAAATGATTCTGAACGCCTTAATATGGCGGCTCCTAAAAATCCATTTGATCCGGTGATTACAAATTTTTTTGAGACTTTACTCATAAACTGATTTAAAATCCCCTTTTAAAATATCTACTAGAGAATAAAATTGATCTGATTTATAGCCATGCTCAGAAAGTTCTTCGATAATCTCTTTCATATATCCAAAACTAAAGACAAGGATATAATCTACTCTATAGTTTACTAGCCATTCGATACCGAAAACTGGTACGTGAGATTTCGGGGCAATTATATTACTTCCTTTTGGTTTACGGTCTATTAGTGCAGTTAATTTATGAGCATTGTTCATCGCTGCAAGAGTCATCACTCCGCGTCCTCCAGCGCCATATCCTGCCAACTTACGGTTCTCAGTTGCAAAGTTCTTAACAAAATTTTCTAAATTTTTGATAGAACGTTTAATCTGATAGACACCTTCTGAATAATATCTTTCCGAGGGAATCTCAGGTTGCATAGATTCTGTTGAATAGCGTGAACCTTTAGGTGTAGCTATAAATAATAGCGAATTTGCTCTTTTCTCAGAATCAGGAAGAATGTCGAAGGTTATAATTGAAAAGCCAAGTTTATTTAAGAGTTGAGTGGCAGTGAATTTGTTTAGGTAGATAGAATGCTCGTGTTCAAATAAACAAAACTCCGAACGCTCAAAGATTTTATCAAGATCATGAATCTCAATCGCTAATATTCCTTTCTCTTTATTTAGGATCTTTTCAACTGTTTTTAGAAAAGTAACTGGATCCGGTAAGTGATCAAATGTGTAAGATAAAAGGATAATATCTGGATTTTTAAAATCATCAGGAAGCAACTCGGGAGACCTTTCAGTAAACAATCCCTGAATACTATCGATTCCTTTCTCTTTGGCTATTCGACATAAAGTAGAAGAAGGCTCATACCCTAATACTTGGCAACCAATAGTTAGAAATGGCTCAAGTTGTCCTCCATCCCCAGATCCTACTTCAAGGACCTTAATGGAACTCTTGTTGTCCTTCGTAAAATAAGTAGAGAGGATCTTATCGCTAAGGAGTTGCATGAATCGAGAAGCCCCTTTCGACTCTCCTACAGAGTATTGATAGTCTTCATAGTAGTCAGCTACATCAACATCATGCTGAGTTTGAACTGTATTGCAGTCGTAACATCGGTAAATGGTGATGTTACTTAAAAACTCATCATCATTAGTGTCTTGTTTGCGAAATGCATCAGTTAATGGCATTTGGGGCAGTTCTATTATCTGCTTCACATTTGAAGATTTACAGATCCTACAACCCTTTAGATATGAGACGCTAGGCAGTGCTTTCATTCTAAGTCCTTGTGGATACAAGTTGCATAAATTGATCGATCTGATGATTAATGACCTCTTGAGCCGTATCCTCCATGATAGAATCATAGCCATCTGCGGTCCACTGAATCATCTCATCAATTGTTAAGATCTGCTTCCATGATAGTTCAGCTTTTGCTTTTGAGCTGTTTAATCTCAAGGTTTTTGCTTCATGACCCTGATTTATCGAAGGTTCGATTATATATGAACCACGATTCATAACTTTAATAAATTGATCCATTAGATCTTTAACTGAGCACATATTTGTTTCTTGCGGGCCAAAATTCCACCCTGAAGCAGCATCAGGAAGTCCTCTATATAAAGCAGCCGCAACCCTTAAATATCCATGGAGAGGTTCTAAGACAAATTGCCAAGGTCTTATTGACGATGGATTGCGTATCGACAAAGATTTAGATGAGTAAATTGCTCGAAACAGATCTGGAACGATTCTGTCTTCACACCAATCTCCACCACCAATTACGTTGCCTGCTCTAACAGAGGCAATGCTATCTTCATTAAAGAAAGAACTTCTTAATGATTCTGCTACTAATTCAGCACATGCTTTAGAGTTACTGTAAGGGTCTTTTCCGCCGAATGGATCACTTTCTTGAAAAGCCCTGCCAGATTCTGAGTTTTTATAACATTTATCACTAGTAACATTTATAATTTTTGGCATGCTAGAAAGCCGGCGGCAAGCCTCTAGGACATGCACGGTTCCCATTACATTTGTACTGAATGTTTGGATCGGATCTTTATAACTTAAAGAGACAAGAGATTGAGCTGCTAAATGAAATACAAATTCAGGATTTATTTTACTAAATATGGTAGAGACCTTTTCATAATCTCGAATATCAAGATCTATATGTGTTATAACTTCACTTAGTTTACATCTAAAAAATAGATCTCTTTCTGATCTTGGAGGAAGTGAGATCCCAGTAACTTTAGCTCCTAGCTTGTTTAACCATAAAGCTAACCAGCTTCCTTTAAATCCACTGTCTCCCGTTATAAGGATTCTTCTATCTTTGAAGATTGAAAAAAAATCGGAGCTAAGCATCCTTCCATACTCTCCATGGAGCTTTACCTGAACCCCATAAGTCTTCAAGAACTTTTCGATCTCTCATGGTATCCATTGGTTGCCAGAATCCATAATGCTGGTAGGCTGCTAGATTGTTATTCTCCACCAATACACGCATCGGATTATCTTCCCATGGCTCCTGATCAGTCTTCACAATATCTATAACCTCTGGTTCCACCACAAAGAAGCCACCATTAATCCAACTTCCATCGCCTCGCGGCTTTTCGTGAAATGCGCTAACTCGGTCTCCCTCAATTCCAAGACGACCAAAGCGACCACTTGGTTGTACTGCTGTTAGAGTTACTTTCGCTCCAGAATCTTTGTGATGTTTAGCTAATGCATACAGGTTAACATCACTTAATCCATCTCCGTATGTTAAAAAGAAGGGCTCTGTTCCAATATAATTTCTTGCTCGACGTAAGCGACCACCAGTCATCGTCTCAACTCCAGTATCAACAACGGTCACTTTCCAATTTTCACTTTCAGATCCGTGAACAAATTGTTGGCCCTTCGATAAGTCGAATGTGACAGCTTCTGCTCTATGGAGGAAATACTGAGCGAAGTATTCCTTAATTAAATTTGATTTATAGCCAGCTAGAATAATAAACTCTTTTACTCCGTAGTAAGAGAAGTGCTTCATTATATGCCAAAGGATCGGTTGTGTTCCGATCTCGATCATTGGTTTAGGCTTAAGGTGGGATTCTTCGCTGATGCGAGTTCCCATACCTCCGGCAAATATCACAGCCTTCATATTATTCCCAAAAAAGTATAACTACGGAATATTGTTAGATCTTAGATGATTGAAGGGGCAGTTAGGAATCGATATTTTCGATCTATATAAGTTAGATTCTATGAAAATAAGTAAATAAATTGATTTTATACAAACATCGGTTGTTTGTAGAGCGGATTTTCATATTAATTTATATTGATTTAAATAGCCTATCCGCAAGTATAATCAATTGTTTTATTTGTAGCTTATTAAGTAAATATTTATATTTCAAATTTTAATGCAAACAGCATATTAGAATTATGTGCTATGTGAAGTAGGTATTTTTTGTGTCCTATCTGTAAAGGGCTGTTTTTCTTAAATCTACCGCAATATTACAATAGGCCTTTTCCTCACCTATTAACACCTCTGGATCCTTTCCATTTCGTATAGTTTCCTCTGTTATGATTACTTTATTTATTCCCTGCTTTTCATAAATATCTAGTTTGGATGATGCTACTGCTAAAGCCTTTGAAACTCCGCTTCTAAGGCCTCTAGCTCCAGTCCTTGCTGAATTAGTTAAATCTAAAACTGCTTCGATTGCAACATCGCTAAATTCTAAATTAATACCGTGTAGTTCAAATAATTTTTTCTGTTTCGAAAGAATTGAGCCTTCCATCTGAGTCAGAATAGATCGTAACTCTTCTCGTGTTAAAACTGATAGTTGAGTTTGTGTAGAAAATCTCCCAATTAATTGAGGAATCATTCCAAACTTTTCGAAGTCATCTATCTGAATATCATTTTGTATGGTTTGAGGTTGATTATCGTTAATATTGTCGCCAAAACCTATCTTTGAAGATTTTTTACCTATTTTTAATCTAGAGCGCATTATCTCTAAAACTCCATCAAAAGCACCTGCAGCAATAAATAAAACA
>CAZTER010000039.1:0-9453 GCA_964612045.1 uncultured Bdellovibrionales bacterium | reverse complement strand
AGATAAGAACTGATAGCCAGCCAAAAGGAAGTAGCCACAGTAGGGGAAGTTGTAGTCGAGCTGTATATCGACCAAAGCTAATTAGTTCGCCATCGATAACAGTTCCTGGCCATCTTTTTGAGAGAATAATTGAACCGGCCAGTAATGCGAATAAAAAAATTACACCCCAGATCTCTGAGCGCCATACTTTAGGTATTACAATCGATCCATTACTCATTATTTAAGTCCAAGACGCCTCTCGATGTCGTCTAGGTCACCATGCTCCTTTCCAGAGCTGGTAGCTCGCTTACTTGGGGACTCTACCATATTACCGAGGATATCATCACTCTCATTGTTATCAGTCGGAAGTTGATCGATCTCTGATTTTCTAACTGGAATTCCTAGCCGTTGAAGTTCATTCGCAGGATCTAGAGCAGCCTTACCAGAGTCTTGAGAGATCTTTGGAGCACTAAGCTCTTTCTCAGAGGTAACGCTTAAATCCTCTTCAGGTAATATCTCCTTACTTGATAAGTTTGATCGTGCACTAGCGCTATCTTCTACTGACATAGATCCACCAGCTAGTCGAAATGCGGCGAACAGTGCGACGACAAAGACTATAGTTCCAAAGTGAACTTTGTTGGTGAAGGGTGCTAGGAAAGTATTAGGACTAATTAACGCCATAAATAAATCCGTTACTCATTTACCTGTTCAGGTTTACCCTGTTTATGATACTGCCATCGACCTTGACGGATCTCAACTACCTGTTGGTGTCCAGGACGATAATATATTCCATCAGGATCTAATCCAGGAGGAACATCAATAACATCTACCATCGGCTCTTCCCAAATATATTCTACTACACCTGGTGCAGAGTCGCGCACAACAACAACTTCTGGAGCTGGTTGAGGGCGAGAGCATCCTGTTATAAATGCCGTACCAATTAATAGAATCGTTAATTTAATGTTGATATATCTGAGCTTCATCTTTCTCTCCTTAAATTATGACATGTTGTTTCTAGTAGTAGACGCAGCTGACTCAATTAACCCGGTTACTAAGTTAGAAACTCCTGCACCTTCTTGTTGCATCTGAGCTTGCGCTACTAGAGCTTCCTGTAGCTGTTTAGCTCCACCAGGCGCAATCTCTACTAGACGCTGTAATGCTGCCCAGAAATCTCCTCCAACTGTTTGCAGAATATCGGAGAATAGCTGGTTGTCATCACCGTTGTTAGTACTTACCCAGTAGTATGATGGTTCAAGTGGTAACACGAATGCACCCTCACCAAGATCAGAAAGGAGGAAGAACTGAGATTCAATTCCTTTAACTGTTCTTAGACGTAAGATCACATCTGACTGCTGTTGAGTAAGATTGAAGGCCTGAGCTGTATAGTGGAACTTGCTCGGATCTTGTTTAAGGAAGATCTTGTGAGCACTGTTCTGCACGATAGCTTGTCCACCTGCACCAACATAGAAGTCTTCACCGGACTGAGAAGCTGCGATAACGATACCTTTTCTCTTTCGGTATAGTCGGAAAGCAGTTTCAATAGTATTCGATGCAGTTTTTCCGATAAGATCATGAGCTTCGTCGAATACCAAGATCTTTCTAGTATCTAATTCATCCGGAGTGTTCATCACTGTATCCGCCCACAACATCGCAACCTTCAAGAATACACGTTGCAAGTCAGGATTTCTGCTAAGAGATTTAAGATCGAATACGATGAAACGTTCTTTAAGTTTTAGATTACCTGGACGATCGAAGAACTGCGCATAAGTTCCACTTCCGTAGTAGTCGCTAACTAAAACTGCGATTCTCTGACGACGTTGTGCAGATTCTTGGTTTTCATCGACACGCTTCGGTGCACGCATCACAGCAGCTACGTCGCTAAGGAGAAGCTCTCGTCGCATAGTTCCTGCGCGATACAACTGATGAGCTTCTATAAGACATTCAATAATGGAAGCACGCTCGAGTCGATCTGGACCACGGTGAGAATCTGTCGCCATATCACAGATAATATCTGCACATAGGTCAACAAGATCCTTGTAGTCTTCATTGCTTTGTTCAGGAGGAGTTTCTCCAAGACGAGCAAGGAAGTTCATAGCTGGAGCTTTGGATGGAGTAGCCTCATAGATTCTTCCACCAAATAGCTTTGCAACTCTTTCGAATCCGCACGGCTGACCTGCCATACCTTTATCGAATACGAAGGTAATCGGTTGTCGTTCAACGATCTGTCCGTTAGCAAGAGTTCCGAAATGTCCTCGGTTTAGAACGATTAGCAAGAAACAGAGTAGATAGCTTTTTCCAGCACCAGACACACCGCTGATTAATACGTTAGGTGCAAGGTTTGAATCATAAAGATCGAAACCAACCAACTCGCGATTCCATAAACTTGGCAGGAGGATCTGAGCACCCTGACTTCCTTTCCAGTTACCCCATAGTGGTAAAAGTCTAGCTGCTTGAGATGATTTAATTAGATTAGTCCAGCCTGGACCATCTGTTGCTGGGTCATAACATCCTGGAATGGTGTTGAGCATTACACCCATATCAGAGATCTCATGCACCATCGCTCGTGCACCTTGTAGCTGAGTAAAGGTACTTACAGATTCTGATGCTGCTCTCATCGCTTCATCTTCAGTTTGACAGATGAAGGTTTGATGAGCTCCGATTCTCACTATCTGACAGCTACTGTTATATAACTCTTGGCGAGCAGCTCGAATTGCTGAGATCTGGTGAACGATCTTCTGATTAATTCTTCCAAGACCTGTTCTTTCTCGTAGACCGAGTGATGTATCAAGAGCATCAAGTCTTCGCATCTGTTTATCAGATGTGTCTTTTGAGATCGTAACACTCAGAATGTGTTCATAAGGAGAGGACTGCAATGGTGCTACCATTATCGGTAAGCATTGCTTAGGCAATTTAACCATCGATACAGTACGATAATATTTACCATCTTTCTTGATGATACCGTTTTTAGGATGTTCACATGGAGTATCAGAGAGTTGATTTACTAAGAAATCATCCGGATCATAAACTGGAACTGGAATTGTAGAGTGTCGTCCTCTTTTAAATTTACCAGATTTAATACTTCTGCGGTTAAGAAGTGGATAGAGTAGATTGATGATATCCTGTCCATTCATCTTTTTTGGTTTGAATCCAAGATCTGCGAACTTGGAACATACACCATCAACTGTACCTCTAAACTTTGTTACGTATGATAGATATTCAGCTCTACGCATCTCGGTTGAGACACCGATATTTCCCTGAAAGAGAAGCTTTATGGATCTCTGAATTTCTTGCCATAATCCAATCGCGCGCCAGCCTGGATCCAATCTGAAAGCTGCTACTAAACGGTGCCTTCTTGGACGACGGTGAATTGCATCAGCCTGCGAACAGCGCTTCAACATGCGTGTCCATCTGCGAGCCATCCATCCAGCAGGACCAGCTAATGGGTATCCTTCAATATTAGATTTGATCAGATCTTCTACATCGAATGTAGTAATCCAACTAAATTGAGCAGAGACAGTATGTTCAAGAGCATCAAGAGTTTCCTGAACTTGTTGACACATCTGATAAGCATCGGAATCTGACGTTTTAACTAACCACTGTGGTTGAAGTTCAACTAGGACCCAGATTGAAGCATCTGAATGAACAAATACACGTTGCTCTTCATCCCATCTAGCGTAGGGAAGGAGGGAGTTAAAAAGCTCCTCGTCCTGATAGAGACGTTGCTTTGTGATCCTACTAATACCCATGGAAGGAACCCCTACATTACCATCCCAATTTGAGGATGGTTAAAACCCAATTAGCAAAACCGCTTATTTAACTGCTTCAGCGGTGGTGGATTCACCATCAAAGAGCTGTGCAGCCTCTCCTCTGAAGGGAAAGAACTGAACCGCTTTTGTGGAGTGGTCCACTACCACACTAATCCCGGCATTTTGAGAAATTGCTTCAGCTATTTCGTCAATCGTTCCGAGCATATCCAAAGAGATCGGCCTATCTGCGATCTCACTTGAGCAATAGCTTGAATAATTCGAGATTGAAGCCAAAGCTGTCGCTGCTTCAGACAACTTTCCTTTCTTTAGGGTGAAGTGTACGATTTTATTGATCTTTGGTGCTTCTTCGGCAGCTAATCCAGGCTCATCAGGTAGGGTAGATGGGGCATAAACCCACTTTAGCCGCCCATAAACCTTCTCCGAAGGCAGTTGTTTGTCATGAATTTTGTTTAATCGAACCTCATCTTTAACAGGACCTTTTGCACTGCAACCGGTCAGTACTACAGCGATGATTAAGATTGAAGTTAAGATTGAGCTCTTCATAGTTTCCTCTACTTATCTTCTAATACGTAGGGAACTGCAGATGTCTCGCCGCCATTAGAGCGACTTAGCTGCCCTTCAAGCTCAAAAGCATCAGACAATGCCCATTCATCACTCTTAACCTTGAGGTAGTAGTAGTGAGCTGGAACAAGATCTCCTGATTTATTCAGATGATCAGGAACCCACATTAATCTTACGACAGATGGCTTCACAACTGGATTAGAAGGTTGTGGAAGGTGAGCGCGATCATAAGTAGCAGCACTATCAAGTGCAGCTCGTGCTGATGCTATTTTTTCCTCTCCTTCATTGAGAGCTTTATCACTTCTCTCTCCTAGGTAAGCATTTGGTGATGGTTCCTCGTAGAATGGGTTGAGTGCTCGTTGAAATAAACCGCATCCTGAGACACTGAGCATTACGCCAACTAATGCTGAGTATTTAAGAGTTCTTAGAGTGATACCTTTCATAACATCCCCTTAGTCAACCGAATTCGCAAAGTTACTATCGTCATCTCCGAGCGATTCGAAGAGATCTGTGATATCAATTTTCTTTGAAAACACAGCAGTAGCTTCACGTCCGGAGTAAACCTGTACGTGTGGAACCATTAGAGAGAGCCTCTCTTTGATAATCGCAGAGATCTCTTTAGCTCCTGTTTGAATACCCTTACCAGATGCATACTTAAGAGTGTCGCCTTTCACGACCTGTCTGAAGCCGAAGACTGAATCTTCTGTTTGAATCTGAGAGTCAGAGATTCCCTGACCAAGACCCTGGAAGAATCCTGCTTCAGCTGAACCAACGATCGCTTTACCGAGAGGATCAAGTAAGATTCCCTCCATTCCACGAACACCGTCCTCTCCTACAATCCATCCATCAATATCAACGATCTTCTTTCGTCCATCTGGTAATCGGATATTTAAAGTAGTCAACCTAAACAGAGCTCTAGAGTCAGTTAAGGATCCCTGAGCGGCAGCAACAACTCTCGCTTCTCCTAGTGGGAGAGCAGAGCTATCAGGACCACGAACATCATCTAACAGCTTAAACACCACTGGGTATGGAGTTCCATCTGTTGGCGCATTAACTCCGGCGAGTAGTTTTACTCGTACTGAATCACCTGGAGCTATAACTGCAATCTTCTTCGGTTGTGGAGCAGGTGGTGGTGGCATCGGTGCATCTTTCTCACCAAAATCCTCAAGTCCTTGCTCTTCCTCTTCAGGTGCTACTTCAGCTAAGTTGTCAGGTCCTAGGGAAGCATTGCGAGCAGTAACTTTCTGCTCCATGTCCTGAATTCTATCTAGAACCTTCTGGAAGATCTGACCAACTTTAGTTTGGTAACTCTTCTGAGACGTTTGTAACTCTTGCAATGTGGTCTTAATCTGCTTGTTGTCATCCTTTAATGTGGAGACCTCATTTCCCATTGCTTTTACAAGGTCATCAAAGCCTTCTTTAGTTGCGATCTTACTACCCTTATCTTCGATAGGACGAATTGGTTTACGGCTAGGAGTAGGCTCTGCGATGTACAAGTAGAGCATCGCGAAGACTACCAGAACTGCCATCACCTGGTACTTCTTATCTTGTCGGAGAAGATCAAATAAATCTTGTAGTTTCTGTCTCATGACTTCTCCTTAATTCGAGCGCCTTGCTCGAGTTACAATATAAACTTTAGTATCGTGCGTACCAGCAATCTGTTGCTCGATGGTCATTGGTCGAGCTGCTAGTTCCCAGTTCTTAAATGAGACAGCTCTTGTTCCATCAAGTCTAAAGGTAGCTGGATTTAATTTTTGTGATTGATCAATTAAGTTTTTAGCATCGAGTACGTATCCCCAAAGATTTGGTCCCATGAAGATCTTATCAATCGTTGCGACTAATGTTCCGTCGTTAAGAACAGGCTCGCCCTTATATCTGTCACTGACTCTGTAGCCTGGGATACTTTTCTTCCCAAATTCAGAGACAAGTACCATCTCGCGCATTAAACCACTTACTTGAGTAGCCGGCGCATAATCAAATTTTTTCTCTTTATATGCAGGCTCTTCTGTTGGATCTCCAGCATATAGGCGCTCATCATTTACCCTGACAACATCATCTCTCTGATGAGCATCTTCAGCACGCTTTACACGGACAGGGTATGAACGGCCATCCTTTAATCTTACAATAATTGATTCACCAGAGTCTGCTAGTGCTTCACTAGAAAATACCACTAAATCAGAATCCTTGTGCTCAAGTGATAGAGCAGAAGATTTCTTTTTAACTCCACCAGTAACAGTTCCTTCAAATTGAAGCTGTGTTGGCTCACCCGGTGTTACGAAGACAGTAATTTCACCATCTTGGTAATCCAGATCTCTAGCTGCAGCGATCGAGGTTGTCATTATTGTAGCAACTGCTACTAATGCTCCTCTGATAACTATTCTCTTTGATAATGCAGACAATTTCATAACATCCCTCACTTCTCGAAATTATTTAGCCTTTAACTTGTTAAGTTCCTTCAATTCATCGAAGTCACTCTTTAGATTTTCATAAGCCAATCCAGCGATAACAATTCCGTATGGATTGAGATCGTTTCTTGGAATAGTTCTGAGTGTGATCGTAAACTTGGTCTGAATTGGATCTAGCTCTTTTCCTGCTACGATCTTCATTCGATCTCCAATTAGGGAAACTTTAACGATCTGACCAAGGCGGTCTATCGATATCTGTGAAGGATCGATAAAGAACGCTTGTGAACGGCTCGTATTCTCAATGGTCTTGAGCTCAGTAATAAGGAAGTCTTTCTCAAATTCCTCTAAGAAAGGAGAGATTACAAGTTCATGTGCACGTGTAAACTGTCTACGAGCTGAACGATGTTGATATGTAGCTACTAAGTTGATGAAGTTTGTTGCAGCATCAATAAATTCTGAATCTGGAATCTCTTGAATTTGATAGACACCAGGAAGTGGTTTAGGCGGAACATTTAAAGTCACACTTCTGTTGTTCCAGATAAACCAAGCAAAAATCAAAGCGATAAAAGATGTAGGAATCTGAAGGATCGATATAGCACGCCATAAGTTGGCCTGCTCGCGATAAGATTCCCAAACTCGGATAGTGTCACTACCATGTTTCGAATCTAGTACGTCGGCTTTTTGAATAAGTTCTTTTACTGAAGCTTTAGCCTTCATACTTCCTCCTTCTTCTCGTTTTGGATCTGATCATTAATAAATATGGATCCGGTATCTTGCTCAATCTCACCATGAAGGACTGCTTCTAATCCAAGTTGATGGTAGTACGTTTTAGTTGCAATGTTGCGTAGAGGAGCGCCACTCCAATAATTCCTGAAGTCTGCAGGTGCTGGCATATTTGGTGGTTCAAATCCAAGAGAGACCATTACAACATTTCTGATCCCACGCTCTTCATCTGGAAATCCACGTCGAGCTCCAGCTAAAAACATAGTAGAGGCGAGAACTATTGCGATCATAATTGGACCGGAAGTACCTAGGTTAAGACCTAGAAGTTCTTGGCAAAGCATGCCCATGACTAACCCAGAGATCCACTCCATTGGCTTTGCACCAGCGAGAGTGTACCCTTCGTTCAATCCTGGAATGACGAATCCGTCATCCATTGCAAAACCTCCTAAAATAACCCTTCAGCTACATATCCCGTTAAACCACCAACTTGCTTCACCTAGAGTTATCTGTGCTTAGACAACAAAGCTGGCTCTGGTGAATATCGGATCCCCCCGCGAGTTACTCTAGGTTGTGGATCGAGAATTCTTTCTAATTCCTCTGCGCGGGTGCTAATAGTGCCTCTAAAGGCCTTTGCGTCTAAAATAGAGTCTGGATTCGCGACCTTACATCCAAGGTCGAACTCTCGTATCGCAGCAATCAGTAACGCTCTAGAGCGAGCAAAGTGTCCAGTGGCAACTGCTAAGTCCTCATCTGAGGCCTTTTGAATAGAGGAAACTCGTAGATCTGCGTTCCCTGAGTTTTCTGCTAATGAGACAGAAACTGTACTAAAAAACGCTATCAGAGCGAGAGTAAGATTGCGAAGTTGCATATAATAGTACTCCTAAAGGCCTGTTCGGCTTACATCGTCTGATCCCTAGTCGAGAGCTGTCGCTGATTTGATCCAGAAAAATATCTGGAGGAATTTCTGTGCGGCTACTCGTTGGGAAAAAGAGCACAAGATATCAAAGAGTTGTAATAACTCTTATGAATCTCTATCACGGATGTAGAGCGGAACAGGTCAGGGAATGAAAAGTAAAAACCTTTTTCAAAAGGGATGATCGTTTTGCGTGTGTTAGAGCCAAATTCGAATTTACTTCGATCTGCTGCTCATGATCAGAGAGGGATATCACGCCTTGTGATATTTGCTCTCTCTATTTTTATTATAGCAACACTATTTTTATTTCGCGCAGCGACTTTAAGTCTTCCTAACAGTTATCAGAGCTCTATAGATGAAATCATCAAAGATTGTGAGAACGATCGGTGTTACGAAATAGGGGAGAGGATCCTTGAGCGAGAAGAGTGGTTTAGCCGACACGGAATTCAATGGGAGAAGGGAATCTACCTAGCAATCTCAAAACAGATCTTAACTCTTTCTCTCCCTATTATTGGCGTTGAGGAGGAAGATCCGAGATCATTATTAAAGATAATGACAACCTTATCGGTTGATGGATTACTTAGAATTTCGTTCTTCTTAATAGCGTCCTCTCGAATATGGATAGCTAGTGCTTTATTGGGATTTGCCTGGGCTGTTTATCTTTTGTGGCCACTTAAAGGGAGATCGATTATCGGAGAGTTATCAAACTCAATCTCTCTATTCTCTCCTAATATTACCTTCTCAATTGATGCGCACAGACTTGGGCATGAGGATGAGCGTTTATTAGTCGGATTAATGCGACCTGAGATGGTTTCAATGCGAGAAGCTAAGAAGCATAAGATTGCTCAGATACTAAAGGAGTATGATGCTTTAACAGTGACAGCTTTGCAGCTCCTGAGAATTATATTGAAAAATCCAAAATTAGGAGCATGGGTTCAGATCTCTAGCCCAGGAGAGAGAGTCGAGTGTGAAGAATCACAATCTGTAGAGGATGCTGCATTAGCAGCTGTTACGGCTGCTCTACGAGTTCATCTAGATTTACAGGGAGAGGAGAACCACGGTTATTCTGAACAGGTTCCTGAAAAATTCCTTCGCCAGGTTATTG
>CAZTER010000038.1:0-9618 GCA_964612045.1 uncultured Bdellovibrionales bacterium | reverse complement strand
ACTATCCACGCAAGAATAAGAGATAGTCCTAAGGTAACAATAACACCGAGACGACTAATTGCTCTTAGTGCTCCAAATCCAGGGAAAATTTGATAGAAGAGCGCGTGCGGGGAGAATAAAAACTCACCTCTGGTCGGACTGCCGATCGGTCCAAAAGATAAGACTAAAGAGACCGTTGTTAATGAAATCACGAGTGAAAGTCCAAAGAACTTACCTCTTCGAATTACTCTAACTAAAGAGAAAAGAACGCACCAAGCTAAGAGCTGAAGGATAAATCGTACGATCTCCTGGTCCTCTCCTGGCAAATATCGTCGATAGAGTGAAAGAGTGAGGAAGAGAGATAGTGTCAGAAAAAAAGGACGAAATGCTCGTTCCTTTTTGAAGCAGAGTCCTATGATTAAGAGAGAAGAAAGATTTATTAGTCCTGGAAATAAGTAAGCTTCAGAATGAGTCCATGTGGATGTGAAGTAATAGAATGAGGAGATCGCAGAGGAAGAGAGATATGACCATGTATCAGCCGCGAAGTAATATGGCTCATAAATTCCACGCGCAGTAAATGTTTGCATAACATCCAAATACGGTTGAATAGCAGGCAAGATAGGGATGATTCCGATAGCTGTACCCAAAAATGAAAGAGCTAGCGTCTTCAATGAAGCGAGTTTTCCTGCAATCACAAAGGCTATTGTTGTTACTAAACATAACAATACAGAGAATACTGCATAATAAACGGTCGTATAAAATGTTGCGCTTAACGCAAGACCCAGAAAAATCCCTTTCATGAAAGTTGGATTCACAAGCAGGCGAAGCATTAAAAAAATATTTAATGGCAGAAAGAATGCAAATTGTAGCTGTGGATGACCCATCATTGCTGTGTGATAGTTCCACAACATAAAACTGGCGCCAGCAATAATTGAGCCGTGATGATTTTTAAATAACGCTTGAGCGAGGTGATATGTAGCAAAGCCGCACAGCGTAGAGCTCAACAAGAATATCAGGTTGTAGGAAAATGGAGCGACTATACCGATTGATGAAAGTAGATATCCTAAAAAAGCTGGAAGAAGGAAGTTGTCACTCCAAGCCAATGTTCCTTGGTATGGATAGAAAGCATTTGATTCAAACCATCCCCGCGAAAGATGATTTTCAATGAGATAGTTATAAATCCAAACATATAAACCGCTATCTCCAGAAGTGCCCCCTAGATATCCTGTTAGAAGATTCGGCAAAGTTGGAGATCTAAGAATTAAGATCAGTAGTAGGAAAAGTAAGAATACGCCAAGATTTAAACGAGAGCAGAATTTTATCATTGTCTATTAGAGCTTGGGGTAAGTCGTTTTAAGCCTGGTGACTTTAGCTGACTAGAGTCAGGGATGGAAATGGAACTTATATTGGTCTTAGTAATAAGGCCTAAAACTGATAGTCCTTGGGCCTTTCCCGAGGAATAGAGGGAGGGGGAGAGTAAAAAAGAAAATTTTATCAAAAATACCCTAACTTTAAGTGACTAAAACCAACGTTCTATATGACTTAACTATTTGTTGTTATTGAGTTATATGGTGATCGACCCTGGCTTGCTAGAGAACCGAGTTTGGTATATAAAGCAAAAGCTTTGTTAGGCATCTATGCCATGGATAAATAAAGCGCAAAGTTTTATATAAGATGTAGAAAGTGTTGAGTTATGAGTAGTGCAGCAATGGCGTCGTCGTTAAATATTTTAATGGAGGGAGTTTCAGTCCCTCGTCCTGTAGCTGAAGGGCCAAAGACTTTAGAACAGGTTAAGGCTGAGTTGGTAGAGCAGGGCTTTTTAGATAAGCCGTCCGTAAATAATCCGTATGTAACTGATGGGATATATGTTCATCCGAAATTCACAGCAGGCGCAGAAGCACTAAGTGGCATTTTTAAAGGAACACTGACAGGGCTTAATCAGGTTAAGGATAATCACTTGCCAACTCTCTCTGTTGTTCAGTGTGGTTTCATCCGCGCTATCGCTGTTCATCCTCAGACAGACTCCGATATATCACTCTCTATCTTTTGTCGTTTTACGATAGATACTTGTCCTTTTGGGCTAGTTCTAACCAAGGGCATGAAAGATGAGGTAGCAAAAGCTACTGGAATATCATCTGAAAAGATAAAGGTATTTCATGGAGGAACTCCTTGGAAGGTAGAAACGGCGCCTACACAAGCAAAAGAGATCATGATGAAGTTCTTGAAGTGCCTTCCTCAATAGGAGCTAGTTAATGCTCACAGCGTCTCCTGATAGCGATAAACAGTTTGCAGAGATTGTTAATCGTGAATTGCAAAGCAGAGGTGCTCAGCCATCTAAAGGCGCAGAGACTCAAGCGACGAGTGAAGCTAGAACCCAAGATATAGTTAATACATCCTCTGCTGTTCAGGTGCAGAAATGTCAAGGTTGTACTGGTGGATGTGATGGCTGTGTATTTTCAAAAATTGCTGAGCTCTCTTTGAAAGAAGATGAGCTAGCTCCGCCTAAACCGCCTTCCGATCCATCACACGACCCATCTCCTAATCCATCACCTGCTCCTGTATCTGATGATCTGTTTGATTTTCAATTAAATCCTGATGTGGATCCTAGCGTTACGGGTAATGTGCAAGATGCGGTAGAGCTAGTCGCAAATGAGAAAGAGAAAGCTCAAAGTCAGAAAAGCTCTGAAAGTACACAAAAAGAAAAAGGAGTGGAGGCTTCATCTGAGAAAGCAAAACCTGAACAACTAGAAAAATCTACTCAAGAACAACAGCAAACTAGCGCAGGAGAAAAGGTAAATTCCGCAGTTAAAAGCGACAAATCGGTTAGTCCTATCACTGACAAAGTTGAAGCACGATCGGATGTTAGCTCAGAGGTTAAGTCACAAAAACCCGAAACGGCTGCATCTCGTGAAGTCACTACTTCAGAGCGTAAAATAGAGTCTTCACCAAAAGAGAGAGCTGAGCAGAAAGTTGAGCATAGCGCAGCGGTAGAAAAACTTGTTGAAAGAAAGGCTGATCTCGCACAACACAAGAGCGCTTCTGTTGCAGAAGCCACCATCGTAAATAATTTGAGAACAGAAGCTAGCAGTAGAGCGATGGCATCTGTTTCTAACAGTTCGATTCCAACTAAGGATCAGACAATAAGTTCAGAAGTTAGAAAAGAGTCCTCTCCTTCAGTTAAAACTGTAGAAGCTAGAACTGCAGAAACTCGAATGCTAGAAAGAGCTGATGCGCATAGACGAGTTTCTCAAAATGTTATCTCTAATGAAAGAGCGAGGGCTCCTGAAGTTAGAAAGATTGTGGTTCCAAATAGAGCTGCTACTAATGAAAGAGTCGTAACTTCTAATAGAATTGTCGCCTCGCAGGCTACGGCTGGAAGATTTAATACTAGATCGATTACTGCTAATGGAATTAGACAAAGAGAAGCTTCTGTTACAAGACAAGCTCTATTGCAGGGCGATAGAAGACGCGTAGTAGCTTCAGTAGCAAGCAGAGTTTTAGTTAGAGATCTGCAAAGAATGAACTCTAGAGGAGTAGCTCGTTTGGAAAGGATCGCAATTCGTCCATTAGAGAAGCTACCGCTCCTTAGACATCAGATGTTAAATCGAGTTGCCACTGCCTCTGAGCGTTTATTGGGAAAGATTGTAAGGAATCTTAATGCTATTAAGATTGGTAAAATAGATCAGTCAAAGATTAATACAAAAAGATCTACGACTGGATTGTCTGATGGAAAGAAGACCAAAGCAGATTCTGTCGTTGCCCTAAGGGGAGCTAAGTCAATCAAAGGTGTTGATCAAATCAGAGTTAAGGCTAGATCTAAAGAAGCTCTGTTAGTCGACGGCCAAAAAGCTGCCACTGCTATTAGAAGAGGAAAGCAGATGGAGCGCTCGAGTAATCCATCTGCGACAACTCAGAGTTCTATTCAAACCTCAAAACGAGTAGCTTCTCAGATCGTAGCGCAGATAGGTGCTGTAAAAGAGTTGCTTCTTAGAGCAAGAGGCGGAGTAAAACTGGATCCGGTAGTTAAGAAATTAGCTCTATCCTTTGTTAATGAAGGGATAATTCGATTAAGAGCTCTTAACAGCTTAAATCTTAGAAATAATTACAAGCAGCAGGTCGAGATTCGCCATCAGATACAAACATTACTCCTTCTTTTAAAGAAAAAGGGAGTTGCTCGCGATATGTCAGAAGAAGAATTGGCTGAGATTCGAAGTCTATCAAACTCTCTTCTAGAAATTCAGATCCTCAAGCCTCGTATTAAGTCGAGATTTAAATCCCGTCTTAAATCCAAGAAAGAATTAAAAGCAGCTCAAGGCGCAGAGCAGTCTAATAAGAAGGCAAACGCGCTGGATGGTGCAAGCTCTGCAGGTTCTAAGTTATCAGCGAAAACAGGCAAAGGTGGATTTAGAGATATTAGCAGCCACAAGAATAGTGGTGGACCATCTGCTCAATTAAGCGTTTACTCTCACAAGTCTGACGATGATAGTCAGGAAGAGAACGAAGTAAGCGTTGCTTACTAGTAAAGCACTTAATAGTTAAATTTTAAAAACCACACATGATTTTTGTATATGAAGAGTCAAAGCTCTTATTGCCTGGCGTGCTTTAGGAATATCTTATCGCACCGTTAAATATTTCTCCATGAAGTTAAGGCTTTATTTGATACTGGGACTAAAGTCCCAGCTCCATATAAAGTCGCGCACCAATAGTAAATATCGTATGCGACTGCCATGTAGGAACTTTCTATAAACTCGAGACAAGTTATTCTCTTTCACTAAAGCTTCGGAGTGTAAGGAGCTCTATCCTCATATTTCTCCTTTAAAATAATAAAGAGTAAGATCGTACTTCAGCTTTGATAGTAAGGAATATTTCTCTTGATAAAGCATTAACATTTGCTTGGTGCCAAAACATGACTCACTTTGGAGCCGGGACTTTAGTCCCGGTATCACAGAAGCTCGCGTACCAATAGTCAGCGTTGTATCCGAGTGTCATGTGGAAACTCTCGATAGCTCGAAGCTATTAACACTGAAGGTTAAAAATTTGAAAACTAAGCCAATAAATTTTGAACATTAGATATAGTCTCTGGCTCAGCTCTGTCGACTATCTTTAGATTATGAGACTTTAATATCTCTCTCCATTTCGACTCAGACTTCTTTGATCCATTTGATAGCATCTCGCTCGGAGTTCCTTCGAATATAATCTGACCACCCATTTCGCCAGCACCAGGACCGATCTCGATTAGGTGATCAGAGCCAGCTATCACATCGATATCGTGCTCAATTAAGATGACAGAGTGACCTAATGCTGTAATCTCTCTTAGGGTACTAAGTAGACGCTTAACATCTCTTCTATGTAGCCCGGTTGTTGGTTCATCCAATATATAAATGGAGTGATCTCGTCTTTTTGCACTAAGTTCCGAAACAAGTTTAATTCTTTGGCTTTCTCCACCAGAGAGAGTTACAGAACTTTGTCCGAGAGTTAAATATCCGAGCCCTAAATCACAAGCTTGGCGGAGAGGTTGAAGGATCTTTCTATGGTGAGCAAAGCGAGATTTAGCCTCGTCAAACGTGAGAGCAAGTACATCTGCTATCGTCATGTTGTTATACAAAACTGAAAGAGCATCTTCGCTATATCTCTTGCCGCCGCAACCTTCACAGGGATTCGTCGCATCTGGAAGGAAATTCATCTCAAGTTTAATCTCACCTAAGCCCATGCAGAGAGGACATCTTCCTTTCCCACTATTGTATGAGAAGAAACCAGCTGCCCATCCGCGTGCTTTAGCTTCAAGTGAGTTTGCGAAGATCTCTCGAATGCTATCGAATATTCCAAGATAAGATGCCGGTGTTGATCTTGAATTAGCTCCAATCGGTTTCTGATCAACTTCAATAACTCTTGCTATTTCTAGATCTGATTTTGCTGAGGAATGTGAACTCTTCCATATTTTTGAATCATTTGAATCCTTAGATAGTAGATCGCAAATAACACCACGCACTAATGAGCTTTTTCCTGCTCCTGAAACACCACAAACAGTAACGATTCGTTGAAGAGGAATCTCAAGCTCTAGCGCTTTTAAATTATTTACCCCTTTAGATGAGAGATAAAGCTTATTTTTACTCGCTTTAGTGTCACCATCAATTAGAAGACTTGTGCCGATCGCTTCTCCAGTAGCTGTTGAGGCAGCGTGAAGTTCCTTTGCTGGACCGTTAAAAACAATCTCTCCACCATCTTTACCACCACCAGGACCAACTTCAATTACATGATCTGATGCTGTAATACTTTCAACATCATGCTCAATCATTAATACTGAATTAGAGCGATCGCAGAGAGTTCTAAGCTGACTTATAACTGATAGGTTATCTTGAGGATGAAGTCCTGCGCTTGGTTCATCAAATATATAAATTGCTCCACTAAGAGGGGAGCCTATCGCTGTAGCAATACGAAGTCTTTGTAGCTCTCCACCAGACAACGATGAGCAGTCTCGAGCGAGGGGGATGTAGTCGATTCCGATCTCTGTTAGCACCCTTAATCTATTAAAGAGTTCTTTCAAGATCGGTTCTGAGATAACTGACTCACGTTCATTAAATGAGCACTCTTTGAGAGTTCTTACTACCTCTGGAGAGGTATGGTTAGCTAGCTCGGCTATATTCAGACCGGAAACCTTTAGGTTTCTGCCAATTCTAGAGATTCTAGCTCCTTGGCATTCAGGACAGACAGCGCCAGCATCAGTTTTGCCACTCCCATCACACTCGCTACAACGCCCTCTCTTAGAATGAAAACTTAGATCCTCTGGGTCAGGCTTGAAGAACCCTCGCTTACATTCCGGACACGTACGTTCGATACTGAAAACACTCTCTTCCTTCTCAGCCTGAACTATAAGATTTCCACCACCTAGACTTAAAGCCATAGCTACAGCACTTTGAACTAAATCTCGAGGAGCACTAGCGGGATTAAATTTTGCGATAACAAAATCTATTGAATGAACCTTCTTCTTATCTAATCCACCGCTAAAAGAGATTGAGTGAGGGGATAGAAATACACCATCAATTCTTACCTGATCGATCTCTGAAGCTACAGCTCTCTCTAATACTTCACGGTGCGTTCCCTTCTTTTGTTTAATAACAGGAGCTAGTAATCGAATCGTCTTTGCCTTTGATTTTAATAGTTCATTTGTGATCTCGTCAGGAGATAATGGAGATATCCGAGCATTCGGATGATCTGGGCAGAATTGAACACCGATCTTCGAGTATAAAAGTCTAAGGTAGTTATAAGCTTCACACATTGTTCCAACGGTTGAATATCGTGAGGGTTGGAAGGTGTGTTGATAAACGCAGATGGCAGGTTGAATATTTTTGATCTGATCAACCTCTGGCTTTCTTAGCTCTTGGATATACTGCCGTGCATATGGAGATAAACAATCAAGATATCGTCTCTGTCCCTCAGCATATATAATGTCTTTAGCTAAGGTGGATTTTCCAGAGCCAGAAACTCCGGTGATACTTACAAATTTATTTAAAGGGATATCAACAGAGATATCTTTTAAGTTATGTTCTCGAGCTCCTTCGATAATTAACTCTTTACGTTCTGGTTTCTTACTCGAAGGATTTTTATCACTTTTCTTTTCGATCTTATTTTTCTTAAATAACTCTTTAAGATAGATAATAGTTTCCGATTTCACAGACTTGTCTTTAATAAGATCTTGCGGGCTGCCACAGCACATAACAGATCCACCACCAGCACCACCTTCTGGACCTAAGTCTATCATCCAATCAGAAGAGGCAAGCACTAGTAGGTTATGCTCAATACAGAGAATGGAATGTCCGCGGTCTCTAAGGTCTCTTAACAATCCAATTAAATTAGCGACATCTTTGATATGTAATCCAGTGGTAGGCTCGTCAAATATTAATAAGGCTTTTCCTGAATTACTCTTTTCAACAAAAGGTACTAACTTTAAACGTTGAGCTTCTCCCCCCGATAGATCGCTAAGAGAATGACCTAAAGTTAAGTGTCCTAGTCCAAGGATAGTTAGAGTAGCGCAGATGCTTTTTACCTGAGGAATTTCCTCTAAGAAATCACCTAGCTCGGTAACTCCCATCTGGAGAAAATCATGGGCGTTTTTACCCTTATAATTGACCTCTAGAACTGAATCTTGAAACCGTCGTCCAAGACATACTTCACATTGAATAAAGATATCGCTTAAAAATTGCATATCTTCACGAATAGATCCTGCACCTTCACAAGCTGGACATCTGCCACCTGTGACGTTGAAAGAAAATGCTGACTTTCCAAGTGCTCGACTTTGAGCTGAATCAGTTTTCGCAAGAAGGTCTCTAACGTAATCCCAGATCCCGGAATAAGTAGCGATATTTGCTCTTGGGCTTTTTGCTAAAGGACTCTGGTCAACAAAAAGTACCTGTTCAAAATTATTAAAACCATCAACCTGATTGTATTTAGATTCAGGCTCTAACCCGATCTTGTATCTGTTATATGCCTCTCCAATAACTTCTCGTACTAGAGTACTTTTCCCACTACCAGAAACTCCGCTTAAACAGACGAAGTGGTTAATAGGTATTTCAATATCTATATTTTTTAGGTTTCGTGAATTGGCATTTTTTATAGTTAATCCGAAGGAGCTCTGTTTTGGAGACCTTATTCGTGCTGGTTCAACTTCTTCAATCTTAACTCCGCTCCACTTGCTTATTGGGCCATTGAAGACAACTTCTCCGCCATTCTTTCCAGCCTTTGGTCCAAGTTCTATTATATGGTCAGCGTTCGATATACAGTCCGGATCATGCTCAACAATTAGTAAGCTATTACCTCGGCCTTGTAATCGACGAATTGCTGATATCAGTCGTTCTGTATCACGAGCATGTAGCCCAACAGATGGTTCATCAAGCACGAATTGAGTAGAGATTAGCTCGCTACCAAGAGCTGTTGCTAGATTTACACGTTGAGTCTCACCACCTGATAAGGTACGTGATTGACGATCTAATGTTAGATAGGGAAGTCCAAGATCTATAAGATATTGGAGCCGAGTTCTTGTGGCAGAGAGTAGCTCTTTAAATTCCCTTGGAATCTCAGGATTGCTGAAGATGCTTCCAGATCTGGTAAGCCATTCGAAGAGATCGCTAATAGGCATAGTAGCTATATCAGCTATATTTTTACTATCTATCCTATAAGCAAGGGCATCAGGAATAAACCTGGTACCGTGACACTCTTCACAATCTACCTGTGTACGATATTTAGCGAGGAATACTCGGACATGCATCCTATATACTTTTCGCTCTAATGCTTTAAACCATGGAAGGACGCCACGATATTTTCTAGATCGGTGATTTAAGATCAGTTCTTGATCTTTTAATGACAACTTACGCCATTGTGCTTTGATCGATATCTCATTCTCTTCACAGAATCTAATCAACGCACGTTTTTCACTCTTTGAGCCTTCTCCGCTCCAGCAGTGAATAGCATTTTCTTCAATTGAAAGAAGAGGATTGGGAATAACTTTACCCAGGTCAATCTTCAAGATCTTACCAAACCCTTTGCAAGCAGGGCATGCGCCAAGCTGGTGATTATATGAAAATAATGCTGGCTTTGGTGGAGCTATGATTGTGTTACATTTACGGCACTTCGCCTTGTTTGAAT
>CAZTER010000037.1:0-9647 GCA_964612045.1 uncultured Bdellovibrionales bacterium | reverse complement strand
CCAGAAAAGACCTCAGAGCTCCTTTCCGCTTATAAATAACACCGAATCCCTCTGCCATCTCACCTGCCAGAGAAGAGACCATCCTACTATCAGTCAAAACTTTAATCGCTAAAGAACCGATCATTGCCTTCTGTGCTATAGCAAACAACTCATCTCTGATACGTGCTGCATCGCTCTGATTTACAAGACGAACAGCAACCATGAGAGATCCCTGTCCTTCAATGCTATCCCGGGTTACCCCAATATCTGCATCCTCTTTTACAGGGGCATATCCCTCGGTGCTAACTCTCTCTCTATAGATCGCAATTTTCTCAATTTGCGAGCACTGCTCTGAATATTGAACAAGCTCTTGAATCAATCCCTTAAACTCTTGAGGATCTACTGCCTCAAGAAAAACTCCCTTATCGGTATCATCTGGAAGATTGTCATCTACTAGCTCTTTAAGCGCTTCATCTCCAAGTTTTAACTGAGAGAGCTCCCACGGAGAAAGCTCTTTCTCTACTTCCCAACCAGGATTAATAACCAACCACCACCCATCAGGAACGATCTCAAGTAGATCTTTGAAATTCATCTCGCGATTTTGGAGATCTGTTGCTGACCACTCTCTAATCCTATCTTTATGCAGAAATACTGGGATTACTACCTTTGATACCCCTTGAACTCCTAAAACATCAAAAAGCGGATTGGGATACTCAGGTGCATCAGAAAGTGGAAGATGTTGTTGTCGTCTAACTACATAAATAGAGGAGCGAAGTAATCCCTTAAAAAATCCAGTCAGGATTTCAGGATCTCCATCTATCGAATTATTGAGAAGAACTTCTAGTGGAGATGCTTCCATATAATTCAGTTAGATCAATCAATATCTGCTACAATATCATCTGTGATATCAAATGTTTTTCCAGAATATAACACGGGGCCTCTTCCAGCCTCAGCTTTATCAAGAACGATATCGATCTTATTCTTAGCAGCAAATCCTCTAATTAAAGTTAGCGCCTTCTCAGTTAACTCTTTATTAGATTTAGCGAATTCCTTCTGAATATCCTCTTGAGTGTCTTTGACAAAACGACCGAACTCTCTAGCATCATTTCTAAATCTCTCTGCTTCTTTTGAATCAGCAGTTACATTAGCGGCCTTCAAAGACTGCTCTCTCTTCTGCAGCTCAGATTGTCGCGCCTCAATATCATTTTTTGCCTTACTAGATAACTGATCTAGCTTCTTCCGTTGAGCCTTAGCTTCACTCGATTCATTAATCACACGATTTATATCAACTGTAGCAACACGTAGTTCTGCTGATACGCTTCCTGAAAATAAAGAGAAAGAAAGGGCAGAAAGTATTAATAGTAAACGTGGATTAAAAACAGACATAACGAAGCTCCTAAGCATGGAATGAGTTCAAGGAATTATTGAACAGCCCAGTAGAAGATGCAACACTCGCTTCACCTTTCAAGCCTATCTTAAGGCTGCTTGGCGACTTCCATTGGGATTCCACCAGGTAAGGTCGGAAGCTTTACATTTAATATCTCAACAACATTCCTAAAGATCCTTCTAGCTTCAAACGTAAGGGCGCCATCTGCCCCACAATCAGCATAAAGAGCTACAGGAGTATCATGATCAGCATCGATCGGAGCCACAGCAAAAGCCTTACTTCCAAAAGGAGAAACCTTACTATTTCTGAGACCGAACGATTGAACCTTAGAAAAACACTGCGCTACTGGATGGAGAGGATCCGTTATTGTTATCTTTTGCCCAGAGGTAAATACTGGTCCTCGAGCAGCCACCACCATAGCGACAGATCTATCCTTTGAAACCACCAATAGTGCGGCCTTTTCAAAGGGACCCGGTGATATCAATTGTGCCAAGATCTCTGAGAGAAGCTCTTCACTTGTCCGTGCTTTCTTTAACACATCAGAGACAGTCGAGAGAAATGCAGATCCACTCTTAGTATGAATTGTTGGAGGAGGAGCCTTGGTAACCTTATCAGCCACCACTACTCTTGGGACTGCCTTAGTCTCTCCGTCTGGCTCTCCAAGACTAAATGCATCTAAACCTGCATCAATATCTTCATCCCATTCACTAATCTCTGTCTCCTCAGCAGGGTCACTATCCTCCCCCCAATCGAAGCCACTTGAAACCTCTCTCTTCGGCTCAGTAGCAGCAGGTGGTGGTGGAGTCGTATCTGAGAGTATCTGTGTAATCTCCTCTTCTAACGATGTATTTGGTGATGGATTTGCAGCTGGCTGTGATGCGGTAACACTGATCGAAAGTGGAGAAACATCTCCTCCCTGACCTGCCATCTTTCTATCTTCAATCATCTTCACAGAATAAAGATACTCTGCGATTCTCTCATAAATCCTAAGATACTGAGCATCCGTGAATTGAAGACTTCTTAGAGCGCTTTTCGGCGGAATCGTTTTACCTGGAGAGAATTTATCAATACGGCCAATATCAAAGGCATCAACGAACTCTGATGCTGCGAAACAGATCGGCTTCATGATTAATTTATCTTGCGCCCTTGGTCGGCTATCTCGATCTAATGCAGAGACAATAGATTCAGGAATTCCCTGTCTCTTTACATAGCTGATCCCCATCGCCTCGACATTAAATCTGAGGTCTTGAGACAACTTACATAAGAGCGATGCACGAGAACTCATCTCTGCGAGCTTTGCATAGCGCTCTCGCAAATGTGCAACAGCTAACATATCTCCAGTAAATATAAATAGAGCTGCCACCTGAATTTCATCTACAAGTGGACGAGCCAGTGCCTCTGCCAAAATTGTTGCTACAATCGAAGCTCGACGACCACGCAAGCGGTGCATTTCGAACCACTTACCAACATTAGGATCTGCTAACTGAGGCCGTTCTGCGATCTTATCGAACACCTCAAGAACAACATCTGCTCCAAGTCTAACCATCGCTGTTTTTACAACTGAGATCGGACTGCGTCCGCCAGCAAAAAACATGGCATTGGCAACATGCAGAAGCTCCATTGCAATCACTGGATCTTGAGAAGCACACAGAGCGAGATCTTCAATTCGCGTCGTTCTGTCTGCTACGAGTCTTCGAGCCTCCTGGAGCACTATAGGGTCTGCGGGGAATTGTATCCCCAACGGACCTCCACTTGTCCTGGCTTCTGAGACCTTGGCTCCCTCTTTATTCCCACCTTGTGCATCCGCCATAAGATGGCCACCCCTACATAAGTACCTGAACAGTAATCCGTAGAACTGTTCATACCTGAAAATTAGTTATATTAAGTCTGACGGTCGGCAAAATCAGAGAAATCCTTAAGAGCTGACGACAAGTTTTTAAAGGATAGTTAAGTCCTAGATCCTACTATCTTAGAAGGTTTGCGCCGTACCAGAGTTTTAGGTATACCGTCACATAATAAAATGAAGACTATCAAATAGTTAGATTAAGCGTGGAGAATTTATGAGTTTTAGAATTGAAAAAGATTCGATGGGAGAGATGCAGGTTCCTAGTGATGCCCTTTACGGCGCTCAAACTCAGAGAGCTGTAATCAACTTTCCGATCAGCAACCTACGATTCTCTCCGATCTTTATAAGCTCGATTGGAGCAATTAAGTTATCTGCAGCACAAGCCAATCACAAACTAGGCCTCCTTCCCGCAGAGAAAGAAAAAGCAATTATTTCTGCAGCTCAAGAGGTCGTTGATGGAAAGTTAGATCAACACTTTGTCTTAGATATTTTTCAAACTGGATCCGGAACATCAACAAACATGAATGCAAATGAAGTGATTGCAAACCGAGCACTTCAGATAATCGGAGCACAACCTGGCGACAAATCCACTATTCATCCGAACGATCATGTAAACATGTCGCAATCATCCAATGACGTCATCCCAACGGCGATACATGTGAGCGCATACTTAGCATTAGAGAAGCAACTACTTCCTGCACTTAACCAACTTGCTTCGGAGTTAGAAGCTCGCGCAAAAGATTTTAGTTCAGTTATTAAGGCTGGCAGGACTCATCTTCAAGATGCAACTCCTATTACACTAGGTCAGGAGTTCTCAGGATATGCTGCTCAAATTCGATTTGGCATCGAAAGGATTAAGAGAGCTCAGGAATCCTTAAAAGAGCTAGCCTTAGGAGGAACTGCTGTCGGAACTGGATTAAATACTCATCCAGAGTTCCCTGCTCTAGCCATACAAAACATAGCGAAGCTAACAGGTGCTCCATTCGTAGAGGCGCGAAATCATTTCGAAGCACAGGGGTCAAGAGACAGTGCTGTTGAATTAAGTGGGCAGCTACGCACGGTAGCAGTCTCATTAATGAAGATTGCCAACGACGTAAGATGGCTCTCCTCTGGTCCAAGATGCGCCTTAGGAGAGATTGATTTACCTGCAACTCAACCTGGCTCAAGTATTATGCCAGCAAAGGTCAACCCCGTAATATGCGAATCTGTGATTATGGTTGCAGCCAAGGTTATAGGGAACGACCAATGTGTTGCAGTCTCAGGAATGCAGGGGAACTTCGAGCTGAATGTAATGTTACCAGTCATTGCACACTCACTTCTTGAATCAATTGAGTTACTAACAAGCGCATCGAAGAATTTTGTAGAGCGCTGCATTAGTGGTGTCTCTGCAAATAAGGAACGTTGTCTAGAATTCGCTGAAAAAAGCCTAGCAACCTGCACCTCCCTAGCTCCAAAGATCGGCTATGATATGGCTGCTAAGGTAGCAAAACAGGCGATGGCAGAAGACAAAACTGTACGACAAGTTGCACGAGAGCTTAAAGTTCTTCCAGAAGCAGAACTAGAGCGAGTACTAGATCTAATGGCGATGACAAAGCCTGGATTGTAATAAATTTAGGCAGTTATAAAACAAGAGGGATTCTCTCTTGAGAGAATCCCTCTTATGCTTTTTATTGCCCACTAAAAATTAAATCAGCTTAGCTGATTATTTTTTGCACCAAGTAAACATAAATTCAGGCGCAGGAACTCGTTGGATATATCCATATCTCAAGAGATGTCCAACCATCTCTTCGTTCAACTCTGAGGTTAGTAAACCGTGCTGACTAGAAACAGAATCTACAATATCTTTCAAAGTCCCAGAAAAGGATCCTTTAATATAATTGTGATCTCCATGTCCGAAAGCTCTTCTATGAGCAGCAAAGCCCTCAGTAGATACAGAGAAATAGGACCTACTATTTTGAACCTCTGTCACAAGGCCCTGCTCTACTAGATATTTAAACTCACCAGGTGGAACTAAATATTTTGAGACTCTAAATACCTGAGGATCCGAAGAGAGTTCCGTAGCCATTCTTTGCAATTTCTCAATAAGCGCAGACCTATCAAGCACAATCTGTGTATTAATATTTTCTAAAGTAGGAATTCCAAGATCAGCCGACTTCAGGATATCTTCTTTTTTTACACCTGCCTTAAACAAATGAGCAATTGTTGCTAATCCTACCTTAGAGTAGACAGGGCTACCTAAATAACTATCTGACTCTCCATCATAAGCCATCGACTTAACATAAAAATCCCTAGTATTTCCGGCGATAAGAACAAGAGAGAGATGCTCCTTTACAGAGTCAGATTCACCTGGAATAGCTCTAACTAAAAAGCTCTCTGCACAAACCACCTCTCCTTTTAAACTACGAATTTTATCAAAGAGTTCGACAGGACGGTGTATATAAAAAAATCCTATTAACTCTCCGACGCTCGCGATACCCTGACGAGAAAAGTAGCCATTCTCAAGCCTTGCTGGAGGTGTCTCTAATTTACTTATGGTTTGGTCATGTTGATTCATAGACCTTACCTTATTACTTTTTATAAGCTAATCAAGCTTACCTAGCCTACTTAGATGAACCCGACGAAGAGTGGCTACTATAGTAGCTCATCAATTTTTTCCCATCGTTATTCAAGGCCTTAACCAATCCCTTTCCTAGAGAAAACTCCATAGATCTTGACCCAGGTGTCACAAGATTTACCCTCTCTTCCATTATGGCTCTTAATTCACGTGCTGATGACAAACGAAGCGCCTCACTACTCCAATCCCCGAGAAGCGCGAAGGTATGATTGAAGGGACTTCCTCCTGGAGTGTGATATCGTCCTTGGGCTAAATCTAGCGCATGTCGAGATCCCAGTGTTAACTCCACTAACATAGATCCCACTAGATCAACCTCGCCCTGAATCAACGGAGCAACCAGAGGTGCTAGCTTTCTTGCTGCAGCTCGAGCTTTACTCGCCCGAGATACCAAGCTTACTGGGTTTACCCCTTTACTTTCTCTAGTATCTAATGTGCCTGTAAGACGAATTAAGTTGATATCTAAAAGACGACGATCTCCTTCACTCTCTAATACCATCTTCTTAGCATCACCGCGCTCTCGCATCGCAAGTGTATTTTTAAGAATAATTGCACGCTTATTTAGAGGCATCGTTGCGAACATCTGCGCAATCGCCGGAGTTGTATAGCCATCTGGATCTATACTTACAACGTCAAAACGCTCCTTAAGAAATGGGAGTAAAACTTCTATTGAAGAGGCAAAAAACTTTGCTCCTACACTATGCGCCATACTCCTGACAGCTTCACGCCAAGCAGCATTTTTTGATCCTTCAAAAACATATATATTTTCAGGAAGCACACCTAGCTCAAGATAGATTGGAATCTCTAGTCCCTCTGGCCCTGCTAACACAGCAACTTTTAATTCATTTACTGGCTTGCCCAGTTTCTCAATATTTTTTTGGAGGAACTTCGCTAACTTCTCCTCTCTCCACCTATTCTTGTTCGGATTATTATAACGTGCCAACTGAAGCAATGGAGAACGGAAACTCTCTGGAGAAAAAACTCCTTGAATCGCCTTAAAGTCGATGCCAGCATGAGCTTTCTCAAGATCATTTAGTAGGCCACTTAGAGTAACACTATCAGCTGATGGAGCCTCTCCTCTTACCAAGAAAGATCTAAATCGATCTAGGTCTGCCAAACTTCTAGATAGCCAGGAGTTATATATAGTACCATTGCTCATCTTCTCTCTGACGGCATCGGGTAGCACACTAAGTACTTCATTACTTAAGACGGGCTCTAAATAGGTAGTTTTTACATATTGTCTAGCAAACCGTTCATCCCCCGGCCCAAGAATTCTAATCGGTCGATGTATCGCCTGAAATAGATCAGAGCTCTGAGGTGGGCGATCAATAACAATAACATGAGAGATGGAGCGAATATTAAATCCTGCTCCAATAGCGTTCATCTGTCCTAATCCAATCCTTATCTCAGGATCTTCTTCTAATGCAGTCACCGACCTACTACGCTCTGTGATATCAGAGTCACCAGTTAATGATACTGCTCCAAATAGACCGATCTCTGGATCATTTGCTAATAGATGTAATGGTGGTTTTTGGAATGAAAGAACAAGGACCTTTTCTCCTCGTGCCATTGCAGGAATTGCGATCCTCTTTACTGCATCTACTAATTCATTTGCCTGTGTTAATCCTAACATCTCAGGAACAAGACTTAACCTACGGAAAGATTCATAGCGACGCCTTGCAGATGGCTCGAATCCCCGCGCTCTAGCCCATCTATTAAAATCAAGTGCAATCTCGATATATGCAATTGAATGCTCACGAGATAGACAATATTGCTCTCTAGACTCAACCATTTGAGGGACACGAGGGATTCCCTCTGACAACTGATCCTTGAAACTTCTCACTTCCGGAGGTTCAAAAGGTTGAGAGATATCTTCTAAACTAAAAACAGTAGAATGTGCATGAAGAACTGCACGTGCAGCAGCAGGCTCTCTTTCAAAAAGCGCCTCTAGGTCGAGCCGATTAAACTTGTGTGGCAGTGCTAATGCTAACAGATTAGCAACCCGACTCGGCTTATGTTGATAAGGTGTACCAGAACCGATAATGGTTTTTACCGGATTGAGTGTTGCAATTGCTTTTGACCTACCACTTCTTGCATGGTCAATTAAATGTCCCTCATCAAGGATGAGCACACGCTCCTTCATCCAGCTCTGAATCTTTTGCATCGCAACGCTGTTTCTCTTGCAAACCTCTCGCAAAGTGTCATAGCCAACTACTATGTAGTCAGAGCTTGAGAGAAGCTGATCTAATACTTGAGGGTCTTTCTGCAACAATATCGGATCAAGGAGCGATACACTCTTTCCATTCAAAACTTTAGTAGACAACTCTCGATGAGTAGAGACTCTAATTCCTGACTTCGTAACCCACAGCACACCTTTCGCTCCTAGCATCTCACAAGCTAACGCCATAGATGTAGTTTTTCCACCACCAGGCTGAACTACGAGAATTGGTCTATCAAAGAATATACTATTGATCGCCGCATCTCTCTGATGAAGGAACGGGGCCAGTTTTACACTCTCAGGAACTATGCAGGTCTCCTGCTTGCGATATCGCTCTTCTAGAACTGGAACTACCTGCTCTAACATTTCAGTTACAATCGCTGAGCGAACAGAGCCAGAACCCTGCAACTCAGACATCTCTTGAGCTAAATCAGCTCTAATTTTTGCAAGATCACCATTATATCTACGAATACAGATCTGATGCAGCAATTCGACGAGATAGTTAGTGGATACATCTTGAAGATTAATCTTGGCACCATGTGCCATCGCGCCATCAACTATATCACTAAAGATTTTTAATGGTCTTCGCTCCTCAAGGATGGGCTGCTCGGCAGTATCTACCTCTAACCATTTTTCAAACTTATGAAACTCTTTTGCTGAGTTTTCACGATCAAAGAGTGCGCAGATAGCATGGAAAAGTGTTCCCTTTGGAAGATGAAGCTCCTTAGGCAAAGCTTCTTTTAGATAATCTATCGGAGCTTCTTTGCAAACTTCGAAGACAATTCCAATTGATTTTTCAACTTTGAAGCTCTCGCGCTTTCCTTTTGGAGAGAAACGCACCAGATGATCAGGTGCTAACTTATGAACATCTGATAAAAACTTAATTGCTGATTCAGATCTAGTGCCATCAAACGATGCAAACTCAATCGAACAAAGCGCCTTACCGATCTGCTCCGGAGTATACAATTCGGGCTGCCCCATAATCTGCTTCATGGCTAGCATGGACCTAACTACGGCATCCTTAAAATCATCAGAACCACAGCTAACGGCCCCTAGCTGCTCCTCACCATACGGACCGAAATCAAGATGCATGTCAGACTTAACGTTTTTACCACGAAGGCCGTATTTTTTTTGAACATCTGAATGAAAATGAGTATCTACTACTCTAAAATCACGCGCCATTCCGATTACTTCGATTGCACCTTCCATCCGCTTTGTTAAAAACGTATTTGAAGTGCTCTGAGAAAGAAGATGATCTAGGAGACCTACTTGGACTCCCATCTCTCTAGTTAAAATCTGCCATGCTCCACATAGGTGACCAAAGTTTTCGAAAACGATCCTTCCGTCTGGAGTAGCGATTCGCAAGTCTGCAAGGTCAGTCGTTAAAAGCTCTCTTGCGCCTATCTTCTGTAACTCAACAATCTGATTAACAATGTCAGCAAACAGATCTATAGTTCCATCCACTTCATTACTCATATAGGTGATGACAATGTCTCTCTTTTTTTCAGCAGACAATCTCTCGATCGGATCTTTAATTGTTTGAAGGAAATCCCTTGCTCCTAAAATCCGTCTTGCCAGAAAAGGCTCAACCTCTGCGCAAACGATC
>CAZTER010000036.1:0-9654 GCA_964612045.1 uncultured Bdellovibrionales bacterium | reverse complement strand
CACAAAATTTACCCATGAGATGAAAATTTTACGGTTAGTAGGTAGATTTTTATCTTAATCTATCAGAAAGAGCCTTACATGCGGTTACAAAGGTCTCTGGATTGAATCCATCAGAGGAGTTCAGAGACTGATAGATCCTCTCAATATCCCCCTTAAAATAGCTGCCAGATGGATCAATGGTTGTTGCTACACTTTGTAGTCCCATAGCAATTTGTTCGGCTAATTCATATTGTGGATACAGGGAGTTAGCTCCTAAATCAGCCAAGATAATAAACATCTTTTTAAGCCAATCTTCCACGCCTGTTGAGATCATTGCTGATGTATCGGCTTGATTTAGTAGATCAGTGATATAGGTAATATTTTGATTAATCTCATTCGTTCCGTAAGAGGCATGAATTTTATCTAATCCTGCCTTAATTTTTTCAGATAATCCCTTATCTCTAGCTGCCGTTGCTGCGGCTACTATCTTAAGTGAAGCTGTATTTAATCTAGGCTCGCCTGGGTTCCCATTATATTCACGCTTAGTCCATTGTTTCTCAGATAGGCTATGATGACAGGTGAAGCAGTACATTAATGAAAACTCTGGCCACTCTCCCTCTGCTGCATTTGGAGTTCGGGATAAAAGTTCTAGCATTCGACGCGAATTCGCAATCTGACCAACTAGCCAGACGGTAGCGCTGCCAAAAGCACCTTTTTTCTTTCTATAATCTACGTCCATGACCCAGTGTCTAGGTTGGATCATTGAAAATGTATCTAATTCAAATGTTAGACGTGGATGTCCTGCCCCGATTAAGCGGTGCGTTACTCTCTTTGTATTGTCACCAAGATGACATGATGTGCATAGATCTGCTCTTGGTTTTGGAGCTACGATATCTTTTAATCCATGACTGATGCTTCTCTCTCTGGTTGCATCATTTGCAGCATGACTTTCAAGATAGTGCTCTGCCGCTCCGTGGCAACTCTCACAACTAACTCCATCTTCAATCTGGAATGTAGCCGCTCTTAACTCTGGTTTAGGGTTGGTTGCATGACAATCTAAACATAAAGCTTCCTTTTCTGGGTGTTCTAAACCTAGTAATTTTCCGATTCTTCTTCCTTCTGGAGAAAGAAGGGAATTGTAGGCTCTAGAATGAAGGTCTTGTTTTTGCCAAGTTATATATTCATTTTGAAGTATGGTTGAGCCTGCTTTTGGAGAGACGCCTCCGTGACAGTTTGAGGAAGAGCATGAGCCTACACCTACATACTTAGCGAAAGAAGGTTCAGAAAAGGCTTGATTAGTGGCGATCAAACTAAAAACCAGGTTAGCTAAAAAGGCTGTTAAAATGACAATAAGTCTCTTATTACTAAGGTTTACAATCCTTGATGAGTAGAATGATGTTAGTAGAGATGACTCAGCTTTTTGGGTAAGAAAACTTAATCGGTACATGATAGCTTTTATTGTCATTTCAAACTTAGATTTTTTAACTCTATTTTCTGATTAATATCTCGAATCCTTCGAGATGCCAGAGAGTCAAACATTAAAACTTAAAAAGCTCTTCAGTAAAGATACTCAAACTACGGTAGTATAAAAACTATCTAAGTAATAACTTTACCTTGATTGATTGCTTCAATTTATGTTTAGTTAGGTGAAATAGCAAACGGTTTTTACGAGTTAGCACGGGTGGCTTGTTCTTGAAGTATAATAATGAGTTCTGTTTTCTTGGTTTCTTTAAATGACTGAGGCAACTAAAGATCAAACAGGCCAACCTGATTTTGAGATAGTGATCATTGGTGCTGGTCCAGCTGGACTAGGCGCTGCTACAAATGCTGCGAAGAAAGGATTGTCTCATCTTCTGCTCGAGCGCGGAGAGGTTGGAAATACCATCTATGATTACCAATTAGGTAAGCTGGTAATGGCTGAACCTACAAAACTGCCGTTGCGAGCACTAGTAGAGTTTAAGCAGGGCAGTAGAGAAGAGATCTTAGGTTGGTGGAATGATGCTCTTACTACGCACAAGGTAAATCTCCGAAAAGGAGAGGTTAGGGCAATCTCTAAAGAAGGAGAGTTGTTCAAAGTTAGCTGTGGTGATTTTGCAGTAACAACAAGAAATGTTGTTCTTGCTTCTGGCGTTCAAGGAACCCCTCGTAAATTAGGCGTTGCTGGAGATGATCTTCCACATATCGCCTATACCCTTGCGGATCCAGGAGCCTTTAGCGGTAAAGATATTATTATCGTTGGAGCTGGTGATGCCGCAATTGAGAATGCTCTTGGGTTGATGGAGAAAAATCGTGTAACGCTACTCAATCGTGGGGCTGAGTTTCCTCGAGCTAAAGAGGCTAATATTCAGAAGATATCAGATGCTTTTAAAGCTGGTAAGCTGAGGGTGTTATATAGCGCCGCGGTTTCACGCGTAGAGCCGAAGTCTACGTTTATAACTACTCAAGATGGTGAGATCTCAGTTCCTACAGATCATATTATTGCTCGCCTAGGCTGTATTCTTCCAAGGAAGTTTTTAGAGGACAGTGGCATTAAATTTTCTAGCCAAGAGCCATCTGCTGTTCCGGTTGTTACTAGCAGGTATGAATCAAATGTTCCTGGTCTGTTTATACTCGGAGCTCTAATCGGCTATCCATTGATCAAGCAGGCGATCAATCAGGGTTTTGAAGTAGTAGAGCATATAACTGGAAACCCTATTGAACCAGCAGATCAGGTTTTAGTTAAGGAAAAACTCTCAGCATTAGATGGAGAGGTTAATCAGAACCTTGAGATGATTAGGAATGCTCTTCCTTTCTTCTCTGAATGCAGTGACTCGCAATTTCGAGAGCTGATAATAGATTCAGATTTACACCTAATGAAGCCTGGTCAGGTAGTTTTTGAGATTAATGATTATACAGATTCGTTCTGGAGTTTAGTTAAGGGTTCAGTTGAGGTTCTTGTTGCTGGAAAATCACCAATTAAGATCTCACAAGGGGAGTTCTTCGGTGAGATGGGACTTCTTTCTGGCAGACGTCGTAGTGCTACGGTGAAAGTTGCTGAAGATAGTATCTTACTTGAATCCCCAAGAAAGCAGATCTTAAAGTTGAACAATTCAGTCCCAGCAATTAAGCGTCAACTCGATAATGTTTTTACATGGAGAGCTCTTCAAACATCAATCTTTCCAGATGCAGATCCGATCTTTCTTAAGGATCTTAGTGAGCGATCTAAACTTTTAAAGTTCAAAAAGGGAGCTGTACTCTTTCAAGAAGGTGAGCTTGGTGACAAGCTGTACGTTATTCGAAAAGGCAGTGTAAAGGTCTCTCGTAAGAACTCTTTCGGTGATGATGTAGCGCAGACATATATTGCAGCTGGCAACTTAGTTGGAGAGATGGCGCTAATATCAGAGCAGCCAAAACCTAGAAGTGCGACAGTTTCTGCAGCTGTTCCAGTTGAGGCGATTGCAATTGAGAAGGTCGATTTTCAAGATTTACTTGATAAAAACACTGCAACAAAAGAGCGAATAACTAATTTAGTTAGAGCTAGAGAAGCACACAATGTTACGGTAGCGCAGAACGAGTATCTTGGAGAGATACTCGACTTTGCTATGTCTGAGGGTGTTACTGATGCAGATAATATTTTAGTTATTGATTCAGATCTCTGTGTTGGTTGTGATAATTGTGAACATGCCTGTGCTGCAACACATGGTGGAACATCTCGTCTCGATAGAAAAGGCGGTAAGACTTTAGCTGCTCTTCAGATCCCTATCTCATGTCGTCACTGTGAAAATCCATTATGTATGTTGGATTGTCCTCCGGATGCCTTGATTCGTCGATCTGATGGTGAGGTAGTTATTCAAGACTCTTGTATCGGTTGTGGAAATTGCGTTCGAAACTGTCCCTATGGAGTTATTCAATTGGTTCATGAACATGAGGATTCTGGATTCTCTCTCTTGTCATTATTAGGTATCGGCAAGAAGAAAGAAGCTTCGCATGACGGACCAGCTAAGGCAGCTAAATGTGATATGTGTAACGAACTGGCTGGAGGCCCGGCGTGTGTTCGCTCATGTCCAACAGGAGCAGCTTTACGAGTGAATCCAAAGAGGATGCTCGAGATCTTCTCTAGTAAGAGAGAGGTTGTGCGATGAAATTAGAGACATTTTTAAGTTATCGTAATTATCGATGGTTCTGGATCTCTTTGGCGAGCTTGATCGTTTTAACAGTGGTCTATATTTTTGTTCGTCCAGTTACAGGACCAAGTGGATCAACGGCAGTCGGATATACCTATGGAACATTAGCGGCATTAGGGATCTTATATCTAACCTGGTTTGGTATAAGAAAACGCTCCTATTACACATCCAAGATCTCTCTAAAAGCTGTTTTGTCAGCGCATGTTTGGATCGGAGTTGCGCTAGCTTTTTTAGTTCCTTTGCACTGTGGCTTTAGCTTCGGATGGAACGTTCATACTTTAGCCTATGTTTTAATGATGACAGTAATACTCAGCGGAGTATGGGGTGCTATTCAGTATGTTAAGTTACCAGGGGAGATTCAGTCTCATCGTGGAGGAGCAACTGTAAAGAGGTTAATACAAGAGTTTGAAAAATCATCTGCTCAGATCCGTGAAAGTGGAGATGGAAAAAGTGATAATTTTCTAAGATTAATCAAAGCTGTTGAATATACTGAGCGTCCGAATGTCTGCAAAGCTTTATTAGGATTCCGCCCAAAGGAGATATCTTCGCAAGAGATTGCTCCAGTCTTGAGTGCCTTAGCTGAGAATGAGCATGCGGATGGGTTAAAGCTTTTAGCTCTCGCTAAAAAGAATCGTGATTTAGCTAAGCTTTTACTAGATGAAGTAGCAATTTTAGCAAAGCTGAGAATCTGGCTATATTTTCATCTTCCAGTATCAATTGCACTTCTAGGCGCCTTGTTTATCCATATTTTTTCCGTCTTTTATTTTTTCTGAACTATGAAACTGATTCACAGGAAAGAACAACGCGGTAATGACGGATCTGTCATCTATGTTCAAAATGAATATGCGATTGAGCGTATTATAATCGGACGTGGTGGAAAATCTAATATTATCCTGAAGGGACATAAGGTTTCTCTAGAGCATTGTATAGTTACTTTTAATGGAGATTATTTATCTCTAGCAGATAATGGTTCTGTTTATGGAACCTCCGTTAATGGAGATTTGGCAACTCGAGCCACTCTTAGCAGTGGGGATAATTTCCAGGTCGGAGATGCGAATTTTGAAGTTGAGCAGAGCTCAAACGGATGGACTATTACAGAGTCCCAGATAGAAGAAGCTGAGAATAGCGGAACAGAATCAGTTGTTGAGCGGACTGAGAAAGCACTGTCTTTGTCTCTAGCAATGCCGAGGCTACAAACTCTCTCATTGTTGGGGCTATTTTTTGTATTGGCTCTTTTTCTCTTATATCCGATGCAGCTCAAGCAATGGAGCGCATGGAGTACCGGTCCAATGACTGGAAATCATGCAATGATAGCTAAGGATTGTCAGGCGTGTCATACAGATCCATATAGCACAATTAATGATAAGGCTTGCTTAGCCTGCCATACTCTTACAGATCATGTTCCGCACAATATTAAATTAGCTCATGAAATTAATTCAGGGAAAAATTGTGTTGATTGTCACCAAGAGCATTGGGGCCCTGAACGATTGATTCATAAAACAAGTGGGCAATGTGTTGAATGTCATGGCGATATTAAATCTCTGGTTAATGAAAGTGAGATGCGAGCAGTTCACTCCTTTAAAAATCATCCGGAATTCGCTGTAACTTTACAACGTATTCCTGGCCAATCTAAAGAGAATCGAGTCTCGCTTGATCAGAAAGAAGCATTACAAGACCACTCTAATGTTTCACTCAATCATGCATTGCATCTCAAGTCTATTCGTGGACCTGAAGGGTTAGAGACTTTAACCTGTGCAAGTTGTCACATTCATAATTCAGATCTAAAAAGTTTTAAGCCGATCTCATTTGAAGATAACTGTCAGAGATGCCATAGCTTAGAATTTGATAAGAGGTTGCCAGGAATTCAGGTTCCACATGGTAATGCCGATTTTGTTTATCCATCTCTTTATGCCGCATATGCGACCCTGACTTTAGATAAGGGATCCGAGGAGGTTCCATCTAATAATACTATTCGCTCTCGACCTGGAGAAGCTATGCCATCAGTTCAGCGTCAGGCAACGAGTGGAGAAGATTTCTCTAAAAAGAATGTAGAGCGAGAAGCTCGCTCCGCAGAGAGAGAGCTGTTTACCCGCACAGGATGTAAGTTATGTCACTTAGTTGACGAGATCGTTCCAGCAGGTGATTTCGTAAGTAAAGCTCTATTCCAAGTCCGCGATCCAGAGATATTAGATAGCTGGATGCCAGGGGCAAAGTTTGATCATGGAGCACATGAAGAGATCTCCTGTAATGACTGTCATTCCGGAGTGGCAAAATCAGAGAAGACAGAGGATGTTCTGATGCCTAATGTTAGAAAGTGCCAAGATTGTCATGGCGATCCTAATGGAGATAAGCCAGTAGAGAGTAACTGTACTACATGCCACTCTTATCATGATTCAAAGCCTGTAGAGCTTTCTAGAAAACGAGATGTCAGTGCGATAATTCGAGATTTATCGAAGTAAATCGCACATTTTATATATTCCCTAAGTATTTGTGATTAATTTGAGTAGTCAGAGAAGTCCTATATAATCTCTGGTTCGAATTAATATGAGTATGTTTGACCCTGCACAATCTCCAGAAGAAGAGCCATCATTGCAAGCTCATCCACTTAGTATGGTGTTATTAGTTAGAGAGTGGATAGTAACTGGGGAAGCTGAAATTAGAAGACAGCTATCACAAGTATCATCAGAACAAGAAGTAGGTAGATTAACCCGAAAGATGATAATGATAGCTTTGATCAACGGGCTGGTCGAATCAGGTGGTTATATAACATTACCGGAGCCACAAGCAGCAACTAAAGAGAATAAAGACGCTGCCGCAGACCTAAGAGTAGCAGGGACACCTCTCTCTGAGACTCTATTAATAACCGATCCTGAAGATAGGATCTTTAAAGAGTACTTACTATTAAAGATAAAAGGTGAGTGTCCAAGTGGTCCTGCTCTTACTGAAAATTTTGAAAGAGAGGAGAAGATCTTAGTTTCACAAAGAGAGTTTCTTGAAGCTGCTGATTTAGTCCAGACCTTCTCAAGAATAACTGCAGAAAATTGGAGTATGGTCCTCTCGGAAGTTCATGCGAGATTTATCGCAAACATGTATGCTTTCGAATTTCTATCAATCGGGCAGATCGTTCATGGAATACCATCCGCTCAGTATTCATTTTCAGTTGATCCAAGTGGAGATCTCTCTATTAAGATAGCCGGAGTCGATATTAGTAGTGATTTTAATGAAGTCTCAGCAATCTATATTGGCAACTGTGGATTGGAGATTCTTGAATCCATGGATGTCTTATCTGAACTTTCTGACAAGAAAATTATCTTGAATACTCCTTCTTATTTAGTAGCTAGTATTCTTGGTGAGTTCCTCCAGATAACAAGATTAGAACATATTTCAGTCAGTTGTACTAAGGTTGGAGAGGATTTGTCTCCATTTCGTCCACAAGAATTGCTCCTATTTGTAAACTTAAATGAAGAAGGCCTGGAAGGAATTTCAAAACTTTATAGAGATATCTCATTTGCTGCATCTCCACAGGCAAATATTATTTTTAGTTTCCTATTAGATTCCTCGAAGGTTGAAGATGCAAAGGGAGGCCTTATGAAGAAATTATCATCGTTCCCTTTGTTGCCGTGGCTGCATGGAGAGAATGAGATTGTTTCAATCGATGGTAGTCCTGAGCAAAGAAAGGTAGTGCGCTCCTTGAGCGGCAAAGAGCTATTTGATAGCTCTTCTACATCATCAGCTCTAAGCGCATTAACGATCTGTATGAGTAAAGCAATTCCCGGCGCAAACTGAGTTCTTATAAGTTGTTTGTAAGTCGTTCAATAGATATCAACTGAGCCTCGCCTATCGGTTCTCCTATAAACTGAGGAGCTACTCTGCAAAACCGCTCAATATCATCAGTCGCAAAGTAAGAGGTAGATCCATCTCCACTAAGAGGAGTTTGTAGATCTAATTTAATTCTGTTAGCCAAAGCTGTAGAGCATTCAACTAATGTAATCCTGTCCCCGAGGTATCGTTGGATAGAGTTAGTGAGTAAGGGATAGTGAGTGCACCCCAATATGATTGTATCAACCTTAGCTGTTAGAAGTGGGGAGAGATATTGATCAAGTACGGCATCAAGGATTGGTCCCGATGTAATCCCTTCTTCGACAAGAGGGACAAACAAAGGACATTGGATAGATACCGTTTGTAAGGAGCTATTAATTCCTTTTAAGTGATCCTCAAAAACCCTACTTTGTATAGTTGCGCGAGTGGCTAGAATTGCGATGTTACCACTCTTTGTAATAGAAGCTGCTTCTTGGGCGGCCGCTTCGATAGTTCCATATGCAGGGCAGTCTGCTTTTTGTCGCACTATGTCGAGAGCCAGTGCCGAGGCTGTATTGCATGCAACTACTATAATTTTAGGAGATAGCGAGTTTAAAAATCCTGTGCACTCTGCGGAGTATCTTCTAACTGTCTCTGGACCCTTTGTTCCATATGGAGTTCTAGCGGTATCCCCAAGATAGGCATAGTTTGCTTGAGGGAGAGCTTTTTTTAGGGCATTAAGTACGGTCAATCCCCCTAAACCACTATCAAATAAAGCTATTGGTGCCATTTATGAGTACCTAATCTTCACTGTAAAGCTTATCTATCTGAATAATAAGCCCTTCTCTTGATGCAACTCCGTTAGTCGCGTAATCTCTCCATCATGCAACAAACAGAAGATAAACTATATAGAATTAGACATTCACTTGCACATGTTCTTGCTCAGGCAGTTTTAGAGATTCGCCCAACGGCTAAGCTGGCTTTCGGGCCACCCGTAGATAACGGATGTTATTATGATTTTCTCTTCGATACGCCTCTCTCATCAGAGGATTTCCCTGATATTGAGAAACGTATGCGACGTATTATCGGGGAGAAGCAGGAGTTTGTGCAGCGCGCATTGCCACTCTCTGAAGCAGTTAAGTATCTTGATCAGCAAGGACAGAATTTTAAGGTTGAATACTGTCAGGAATTAGGAACTGAAGGAGAGACCGAGATTGGGTTTTTCAAAAATGGTTCATTCGAAGATATGTGTGCTGGCCCTCATGTTGAACACACAGGAAAAATTCCAGCAGATTGTTTTGCTATCGATACCTTGGCTGGCGCTTATTGGCGTGGAAGTGAGAAGAATCCACAGCTTTGTAGGATTTACTGTTTATGCTTCGAAAATAAGGCAGCTCTTAAAGATTATATAGAGAAGCGTAAGCTAGCTAGAGAGAGAGATCATCGTAAGCTAGGTCAGGAACTAGAGCTATTTGTTATCTCAGATCAAGTAGGTTCTGGCTTGCCGTTGTGGACACCAAACGGAACAGCTATCCGTGAATCGCTAGAGAATTTTGCTAAGGAAGTTGAAGCTCGAGCTGGATACGTAAGAGTTGCGACACCGCACATCGCTAAAGATACCCTTTACTATACCTCTGGGCATCTTCCGCTCTATAAAGAATCTATGTTTCCTCCGATGCAGTTAGAGGGAGAGGCTGATTATTATCTAAAGCCG
>CAZTER010000035.1:0-9918 GCA_964612045.1 uncultured Bdellovibrionales bacterium | reverse complement strand
TTCGATTATTATTCCGGTCTTGTTACTTGAAAATTTCACTAAGTTTCAACCTATTGAAGAGCTACCAAAAAGCGATCCTGCCTTGGAAAGTGCTCTGCATGAAGCATATCTTAAAAATGAAGTTGCCATTTTTCTCCCATTTTCTGGAGAGCTCGATAAGAATGGAGAGGTGATATCTTGGGGAGAGTTCGCCAGGCTTAATACCAACGCCATGCTTCTTTCAGTCTCTAGCAACGTAGATATTGTAAATGGATATAGTGGCCAGAAGACTAAAATAATGCGCTCTCTCCCTCGGGAGCTTAAAAATTTTCCTGATCAACGAAGCCTCTCAGCATTGTGTGCTATTTCTAATCTAAGTCTAATCATAGATAAGAAAAACGAAGCGCAAGAAACAAATCTTAAATTTACTGTTGGGGAATTAAAGGTCATAGATCAAAATAAGCAAAGAACAATATTTCAACTAATTTGCTCGAAAGATCTCTCCTTACCATCTGAGTTTATTGCTCCAACAAAAACAACTCAACTCTTACTTTCAATGAAGATAAGTGCTGAGAGTACACTAAGCGTAGAAGAATATTTAGAGAGCTCTTTCACCTTGATAAAATCAATAGTCGCGTTACCAGGTGATACTCTTTATAAACTTGACCTTTCTCCCCCTCTTAGTATCGTTCGTCCTCGTAGATTTAGAGTTATTTCAACTGATAAAAATTCAACCCTTTTAAATATTAGAGCAAAGTGAGGCCTTGATGATAAAATATATATTGATAACTGTTGTTACATTAGCTGCCATATTTAATCACAATCTTAGAGCAGATAGCAGAAGCCCCTATATTCTTAAAGTAGGTGCAGTAATACCATTAACGGGAGACATCGCCTGGTTTGGAGAATCTGTTTCGATAGGTATGAGACTCGCCCTAAAAGATGGCGCAGATCAGAGTATTAAACTTCAACTAGAAGACGATCAATCTAATAGTAAAGTTGCTACGATTAACTCTGCTACAAAATTAGTGAATGATGGCGCTAGCGTCCTACTAGTCTCTTCTGTAAATACAGCTTTTGCTACAGCTGCTATCTCAGAGAGAGAAAAGATCCCAACATTCGTATTAATTGATAGTAATCAGTCCATTCCGAAGATCAACGCTTATACATATGGGTTTGGATTCTCTAACGAGAGAGTTGGAAGAGATATCGCAAATTTTGCGATAAAAAAGCTTGGCTCAAAGGAGGTTGGAATAGTCTCAGCTCATGATGAATGGTCAGAGATTGTAAGTAATGTTTTTAATCAAGAGATTCTTAACTTAGGTGGAAAAATTAAGATTCATGAAAAGATCCTGCTTGATGACAACGATATGCGCGCAGTTGTTTTACGCCTCAAAAAAGCAGCAATTGATACTGTATATTTTCCTCTATATAAATCTTCGGTAGTCTCTTTTGTTAAAGCTATTCGAGCAGCTAATTTACCGATTAAATTATTAACAGCTGAAGGGCTTTCAGAAGTAGAGATCTCCGAGCTTGGAAAGGATGCCAACGAAATTTATCTTACTAACGCTTGGTTAGAAGATCCTGGATTTGCTCAGAAGGTCTATAGTTTTTCGGGTAAATCTCCTGGCACTCTCAATCTGGCACACGTAGCGATTGGTTATGATATTATAAACTTTTTAGCTGCTGCATATATTGATCATCTATTACTTAAGATCCCTTTAAAACAGGCTATCTCTAAGTTAAATTTCTCTGGAGTTTTAGGTCCTATAAATTTTAGTGAACAGCAGATATCAGATCGATCTCAGAATATTCTATCTGTGGAATCTGGTAGGTTTAAACTCGTTAAGTAAGATAATTGAGAATAAGCCAGATGAAATTACATCAATTTTAAACAATCTGTTAGGCACACACGAATTGCCTTGAACAACATTAAGCGTTGACCATCATCAAAGGTCTGATTCTCATGTTCCTGAAATTCTAAGTAGAGCACGCCAAGCTTATCACCTGTCCCAAATCTACCTGAGATATGAGAAACTTCAGATCCATTTACAACAACTCCTCGCTCAGTTAGAGGAATAGTACTATGAAATGCCTCGGATGCTGGATGAGCTCTAAAACTTCCACCGCATGAGCAACTAACTGATTTTGGTTTTCTATCAGAAAGTTCACCAAATTTAAGTTGAGGAACAAGCATCATCTTGTTGCGATCAAGAAGATAGACACATCCATTTTGAAATCCAACTGTTGGTAAAAATCCATTAACTAAACTAGAGAGGGCAGATACTGAGACGCTATTAGGTGAAAGTTGTCGGTATATATCTTCGAATCTCTTTTGAACATCTGGTTCGCAGTGCTTTACATATCCATTAGATTCTAATCGTTTTCGTTGATAAAGAGCCTGATGTTTCGCGCTGGCATCTTCTGGAGAAAGATTAGCAGGAATCATATCAGGAGATAACTTGCTATAATGAGGATAACGCTCTGCTATCTTTTCTCTTATCTTATCATACCCTCCTGGGCCCATGTAGTGTTCTATCTTACTTAGAGCATCTTCTACGATGGCATCATTAACTGGATAATTTGACTGATCTTGAGTTTGAGCAAGGATCTCACCTAAATCAATTAATCCTTGAAGCTCACCATCAATCTTATCTTTAACTCCGTTCCAACCCTCTAAAAGGCTATCAGCATCCTGTGCCCACTGTGCGGTTAAAAGGATTCCTAATGTGACCGGATCAAAACCTAATGTATCAACAAGGCGGTCTTCGTAATTTGCTCGACTACTCTCACTACCATTTCGTGCTTTCGCTACACTGTTAGGATAGTTCCAACCTACTGCCAAGTTTCCAAACTGTCTTATAGTAGCCCACGTGCTAGCAATTTCTTGGTCGATTCCTGCTTTCTCAGCAAGAGCCATCGTAGTTCCACACGCTATAATAGAATGTCTAATTCTATGAAGTGTGTTTTCCTTCGGAGCTTTGAAATCATGATGTGAGATCTGATTACTTTTCGCTGATAAGATCTCCCGTATTTTAACCTCACCAAGAGATTCAAGAAGGTCTATCGGATTAGAACTCTTACTAAGACTTTCTCTCCCTGCCATGTTTAAAACAAATGTCAGCAGACCAAAGTCTTTTGAGATTTCACGGAGTAAAGATCGAAATGAAAGCGTTGGTTTATCTAAAATATCTTTAATTAAGATCTCTGTTTCAGGAGAGATAGGAATCCAACCCCTTTCAACATAGCGCAATGCTTCACGTAAGCGACGCGAGCCTTGATTAGGTAAAAGTTTGGTTGATATCGGTGCGGCTGCTAGCAAAGCAAATGTCTCCAATATAATCCGGTTCTAGAGATCGACTTATAGCTGCCCTAACTTGAGCGCTTTCATGAAAAATAATTTCTCTTAAGAGAATCTCTTAGATAAACGTAGAGAGATCTCTAATCCTATACTTAGACAGGATGTTGCTGCTGGAGATGGTGCGTTTAATACATGAACTGAGTGTTCATCTTCCAACCAGGCGAAATCATCATGCAATCTACCGTCAATCATGGCTTGAGCTCTAACACCCCTAGGACCAACTACTAGATCCTTAGATTGAATGTTAGGAACTAATCTTTGAAGAGCAGAGACGAATCTCTGTTTTGATACTGAGCGAATTGTTTCCGCTATTCCTTCTTTCCAGTAGCGAGCCATAAACTTTAAAACTCCGATATCAGAGAATATCTCTAACATCTCCTTAAAGTTTAGATCTCCCCAACTATATCCCTCTTTGGCAAGGGCAAGGACTGCATTTGGACCACACTCAACATCTCCGTAGATTCCACGAGTAAGATGGACACCTAAAAATGGAAAAGCAGGATCTGGAACGGGATAAATTAAAGTTCTACAAAGGAAGCTGCGCTCCTCTGATAACTTATAATACTCGCCTCTAAACGGAATGATCTTATATGGAGAGGACAGCCCATAAAGCTTAGCTACTTTATCACTATACAATCCAGCAGCATTAATTAAATACTTAGATCGAAGCTCACTTTTTGAAGTGGTTAAAATTAAACCTGTCGAAGAGGACTTGATAGCAAGAAGCTCCTCCTCACACCTAACCTCTCCACCTTTTATATTGATCTGCTCTACTAGCTTCTGGGCTACGCCAGGAAAATCAACTACTCCTGCATCGCTAACCTTTATACCTTCAATGCCCGCACAATGAGGTTCAATCTCTTTTAGTTGCTCACAGGATAGCAACGAGCAACTAATTCGATTATCAACGCCCCGTTGGTAAATAGATTTTAATTTAGAACGCTCTTTTTCCTCTGTTGCAACAATTATCTTTCCACAAATTTCAAATGGGACTTCAAATTTTTGGCAAAATTCAATTAATAAGCGACGCCCATCAATACAGTTCTGAGCCTTTAAAGATCCAGGTTTATAATAGATTCCGGAATGAATGACCCCTGAGTTATGTCCACTCTGATGAGCTGCTACTCGCTCTTCTTTTTCTAGAACAGAGATCTTTAAACTGGGATATCTTGATAGTAATTGATAGGCAGTAGCTAGTCCTACTAATCCTCCGCCAATTACTACTACATCGAAAGAATCTACACCCATGTACTCTATTTAAGAGCTGCGATTAAATTCTGCTCGACTGCTGCCATAAATTCACCGGTAGTTAGGTACTGCTCTCTCTTAAGTCCGGCACCGAATGCAGAGAGCGCAAGATCTTTTGTCATTTTTCCGGATTCAACAGTTTCGATACAAACACGCTCTAATGTCTCTGCGAATTTAATTACATCTGGAGTCTGATCAAATTTTCCTCGGTAATATAATCCACGAGTCCAAGCAAAGATTGAAGCTATTGGATTAGTAGAGGTTTCTTTCCCTTGTTGGTGCTCTCTATAGTGTCTAGTAACTGTTCCGTGGGCAGCTTCTGTCTCTATTGTTTTTCCATCTTCTGTCATTAGAACAGAGGTCATTAATCCAAGGGAGCCATAACCCTGCGCGATGCTATCGCTTTGAACATCGCCGTCATAGTTCTTGCACGCCCATATAAATCCACCAGAGGATTTAATCGCTGTAGCAACCATGTCATCGATCAAACGGTGCTCGTACCATAGTTTAGCCGCTTCGTATTTGGCCTTGAACTCACTCTCAAAAACTTCAGCAAATATATCTTTAAACCTACCGTCGTAAGCTTTAAGAATAGTATTTTTTGTTGAAAGGTAGACTGGCATCCCTTTACTTAATCCGTAATTCAAACAGCTTCGAGCAAAGCTTCGGATCGAGGAATCAACATTAAACATCCCTAGAGCAACTCCACCCTCTTTAAAATCAAAGATTTCATGCTCGATCTTTGAACCACCCTCATTTGGAGTAAATGTCAGTGTTAGCTTGCCACTTCCTGGAACAACAAAATCAACAGCGCGATATTGATCTCCATAAGCATGTCGTCCAACAACAATCGGCTTATCCCAAGTACTAACTAGTCTTGGAATGTTTTTACATAAGATAGGTTCTCTAAAAACAGTTCCATTTAAAATATTGCGGATCGTCCCGTTAGGAGACTTCCACATCTTCTTTAGCGAGAACTCTTTCACTCGAGCTTCATCTGGAGTAATCGTGGCACATTTTACTCCTACTCCGTAGTGCTTTATGGCTTCGGCGGCATCGATTGTTACCTGATCAGAGGTTTGGTCACGATACTGGACTGATAGGTCATAGTATTTTAGATCAACTTTAAGAAAGGGAAGAATGAGTCTCTCACGGATCATCTGCCAGATAATCCGTGTCATCTCATCGCCATCCAACTCAACAAGTGGTGTTTTAACCTCGATCTTGTTCATCACTCCCCTCAATTATCCTCAAATAAGCCTATGAAATAGCTCTGAATATCCCTCTACTTTAGATGCGGATTTGATTAAGGTCAAAGGGATTCATTTCTATAGCTCTTCGTGGTACTCCTTTTCAGGATCCACTGAATTTTTGATCTTATTTGAATTGATGACGATGGACAAACTCGCTGTTGTAGTTCTAGCTGCAGGACTTGGGAAAAGAATGGGGAAAGATCTTCCCAAGGTTATTTTAAAAACCCGTGAACGCCCTCTAATACAACATGTACTAACAACTGCTAATTCCCTTAACCCAGAAAGAATCGTTGTCGTAGTTGGCCATAAACGAGAGTTGGTTGAAGAAACTGTCTCTAGTGGTGCTAGCGAAGGATTATATCCAAAAGAGAAGATCCGATATGCATTACAATCTTCGCAGAAAGGAACTGGAGATGCAGTAAAAGCAGCACTGCCTGAACTAGAGGGATTTGTCGGAACTGTAGTAATTCTTTATGGAGATGTTCCTATCACTCGAGTAGAGACCCTTAGGTCTTTAATTGAAAGACACCATGCAGACAAAGCTACGTTATCCTTGGTAGTCCTACATTCTGATCAATTCACTGCCTATGGTCGAATTCTAAGAGATGATAGTGGGCATGTCTCAAGAATAGTTGAACTTAAAGATTGTTCTCCTTTACAGGTTGGCATTAGAGAATTGAATCCAGGAATTTATGCTGTAGATTCCTCCTTCTTAGCCCCTGCTGTTTCTGAACTTAAAAATGAAAATGCTCAGAAGGAATATTATCTTACAGATATAGTTCAAAGAGCTGCAGAAGAAGGACAGAGTATCTCCTCTATCATTACCGCTGATGCTGGTGAAGTTCAGGGTGTAAATACCCCTGTAGATTTAGAGGTAGTGAATAGAATATTAAGAGAGAGACAGGTTTTAAACCTAGTAAATAATGGGGTAATTATCGAGGATAGTGCCTCGTTATACCTAGATTCAGAAGTTAAAATTGCAAGCGGATGTGTAGTTGGTCCTCAAGTTCAAATTAGAGGAAAGAGCTCTTTAAAAACTGGAGTTAAGATTGAGGGCTGCGCTCTTATTATTGATAGCGAGATAGAAGAAGAAGCAACTATAAAATTTAGCTGTCGAATTGAATCTTCAAAGATCGGAAAAGAGACTCAGATAGGTCCTTTTGCTCATCTCAGAGCAGGAACGATCCTGGGAGAGGATGTTAAAGTTGGAAATTTTGTAGAAACTAAACAAGCGGTTCTACACAACGGAGCAAAGGCTTCTCACCTTTCATATCTAGGAGATTGTGAAGTTGGAAAGGAAAGTAATATTGGCGCAGGCGTTATTACTTGTAACTACGACGGAGTAAATAAGCACCGAACCAAGATCGGTGAAAATGCATTTATAGGAAGTGATACATGCCTTGTTGCTCCTGTTTCAGTTGGAGATGGAGCATTAATAGGCGCAGGCTCAGTAATTACAAAAGATGTACCAAAAGATGCATTAGGATTATCGAGAGCTCCTCAGACGATACGTGAAGAGTGGGCTGCTAAGAGACGAGAATCGCTAAAAAAGAGCTAATTGCATACTTGCTCTAGATTGAGCCATCTGATTCTTAATTAAATATTTTTCAATCTATCTGCTTAAAAGCAGATAACAGCTCATCCTTCCATACTTAACTAGTAGATTTTGTTAGGTTTTATATTCCAACAGAAAATACATTCAATATTGATATTTTCTGCTTCGTTAATACATTTTCTGCATCATAATATATAGAAAGGTCTTGGTTAAGCTGGAACAGGGAGATTCGAACTTATGAACAGAACTGCAACCAAAGAAAGTTTAAAAAGTTATCCTTCTCAAGCACCTCTCTGTTTAATAAGAAAAAATGGGCATCCAGTAGAGTTGAGCTCAAAGCTAGAAGAGATATCTGAAAGAATTTCACGTGGCGAGATCTCTGGAACAGACTTTGAGTATGCGGGGACGACCTCTTGCTCGCACTACTTAACATGTGCTTCCCGTTTAAGAGTATCATTAGGTGATGGATCTCTAGTTACTCTAGGATTTGAACAACGCTACTCATTATATCCAGATAAGTTTAATAATGAATTTGAAGTAACAGCTCATTTGAGAGCAAGAGATGGAAAGGTTGTCCCGATTACAATAGAATCAGCTAAACTTTCTAGAGAGATCGCAGGGATCTTTATTACGCAGTAATAAGATAAAAAGCTTTTTACCTAAAGTGTCGCAATAGCATCTGGAACTTGAGTAATACTTTTTACTACTCTATTTGCTCCTAAGACGAAATGTGGACCAACAGAATATGCTACTCCAATTGAGGCCATTCCAGCAGCAGTAGCGGCAGCAATACCAAGTGGAGCATTCTCAATAACTAAACAGAGACCTGGAGATATATCTAATTTTTTTGCAGCTTCTAAATAAGGATCTGGTGATGGCTTACTAGGCAAGCTGTCATCTCCTGTCACGAAAACAGAGATGTACTCAGCTGCATCACCAAGCATCTTTTCAATCCTTGCTCTTCTTCCACCCGAAACAATACCTAACGTGTAACCCTGATTTTTTAACTCCTTCAACATCTCAGGCACGCCATCAAATAATCTTGGTATTGGTTGAAGATAGGCGACTTCCTGTCTTTCTTTCAAAACTAGATCTAATAATGCTGGATCAAGCTCTTCTTGCTCAATAAATTGGATCGCCACATCTTGAGCCTTCTTTCCTTCAGAAAGAATATAGTCATCAAGCGAAAGAGATACTCCAAACTTTCCAAATGCTTTACGCCAAGAGACAAAGTTATAATTAACCGTATCAGCCAGAGTTCCGTCAAAATCGAAGAGAATTGCCTTTATTTTTGAAGCGGTCATTGCAGATCCTATCCACCACTAGTGGGATTCAAACACCCTTTTTGGGTCTGTATTTATAAAGATGCGGATTTCTGCCAGAACGATTCTTCGTTCACCAACTATATTGATTTTGGTGTGCTAGCTAAAAACTCTTGGAGCTTTGCTATAGCCTTTGCACGGTGGCTAATCTGATTTTTTACCTGCAAAGGGAGAGTATTGAATGTTTCGGTGTAGCCATCTGGAACTAATAAAGGATCCCAACCGAAATTGCCCGGCTTAGGCTCAACTATACTTCCACTAACTTCACCGGTAAAATAATGTTCTTGATCATTAGAATCTAAGAACCCGATTATCGCGACCCCCTTTGCTCTAGTCACTCCAAGGGATTTAGCTAATTTGTAGATACCATCAGTACCAAGGCTTTCTAAGAAATATTTTATAAGAGTACCAGGCCATAGCTCCATGCCAGGAATCCATTTATCAGAGCTATCTGTAGATAAGAAATGAAAAGACACATCTTCTACAAATGCATCCTTTAATCCCCCGATGGATCTTAGCTGTTTTAGTTTATGCTTTACTACTGCTAGCGAATCTAAGCTCTGAATCTCTTCTAATTCAACAGAGTGACGCTTTAGACCAGGAAGTAGAGCGCTAGCTTCTCCGAATTTTTTCGAACTACTAGTTAGGAACGTGATTGTTGAATACGAAGAATCCACGCAGTTACGTATCACTGGCTTTTAACACAGAGTAATTTAATACTGTGTTAATAAGATATCTTAGTTATCAGAAGCGAGAGCGCCAGGAATAAATCTTCTTAGCTCTTTGTCTGTCTTCTTAGCTAGCTTAGCCATCTCTAGTCTTACTCGACGTTGACGAGCCTTAAGCGCCTTAGCCTTCTTACGACCTCTGATTAATTCTGTTTGCTTTGTTGGCGATGCCATGACTTTAATTCCCTTAGACTAAATCCACCCTTTAGGAGGTGATACCCTAATGGATTCAATCTCTTATGTCAAACGTCCACTAAACCACGATTCTATTGGAGAGATTTCAAGTAGATACCGACTTTAAAGACATTAGGAGCTGGGATGTATTTAGCTCGATTGTCATATTCAAGGTTGTTATTGGCGGCTCTCGGAAGTCAACGTGAGAGTATTAACAAGAAGCCAGAAGACCAAAGATCCAATAAAGGATCAGAAGAAGCTGCAAAGATATCATTAAGCAGCTTAGATTTTACAAACA
>CAZTER010000034.1:0-9923 GCA_964612045.1 uncultured Bdellovibrionales bacterium | reverse complement strand
TCGCACTTGGTCTTATGGTCTCCATAAATCAAATAATCGAACTTGATAATATTTACGCTACAGTTATTGCTCGTCTTCGACCAGAAACCTTAAACGGCGCAAGGGTTGGATTGAAAGTGTTAGCAGTAAATGCTCGCAGAGAGATATTAAAACTCGAAGAGTGCTCTTTACCCTAAATTGTATAGATCTCTACTTTATATTTAGTTGATCATTATTCTTGGAGGTTGCTCGGATTTTACAGTTGGATTTTGTAGTTGATTGCAAGCTTCTGTAATAACATCAAAAGCTCGGGTTAAAAGATCAATATCAGCAATCGATAGCTCAATAATTTCGGTTGCCTCAGACTCGTTTGAAACCTTCTTAAGTGCCATTAAAGCCTCTCCCAGTTAGTAGCTTTTAAAAACAACCTAGACCGAAGTTATAAGCATGATTCGGGCCAAAGAGAGAATCGGACGATTAATTGTGCAACTTTAGATTTATGAAAAATTACCCTGTATTTGTTGATAGTTAACTATCAACAGATTTTGTATTTCATGGCTAAAGACCCCTATTTCTTCCTTTGTGGCGGGACTTTGACTCGTTACAAGGAATAATTTGACGAAACTAGGAGTAAATAGGAGGAAAAAAATCCCCTATTTCTATCAATTAATGACATTAAGACTTAGTAATCTAAGCCTGATTAAGGATCGTTAAATTATTGATTTGCTGGAGGGTTTTTTAACGATTCTACATCAATGGCTAAAATGATTCCGCCACCTTGGTGGTTCTCTGTTCCTGTTAAGACAGTTTCTTCACCATTGAAGTGCATTCGTGTGTCTAGAACTCTTTGACCACTCTCGTTTAGCCATCTCAACCAAAGTCCAACTCGTGAACCATCGGTATATATTGGACGAACAGTTAGCGCGTTTCCTTGTGCCAGATATATAGTGTGTTTTCTAAGAACAGGAACAAAGTAGTTATTTGATGATACAAGATGAAAGAAGCGATAATTTAGATTTCGTAATTGAGAATCGATATCCTTTAAATCCTTATCAACATTTATTCTTACTGAAGATACATTAGGGCGATGATCGTGATTATTTATTAATCCTTCTGCCCGAACCATTCTAACTCTTATCATAATTCCAGCCGAATCGAATGATCCTGGCGCATCTGCGAAGAGAGTAGATGGTAACAGTACGGCTATTAATACAAAGAAAGTAAGTAATACTTTAAAGGGAGATGTGTAACGAAGCATACTACCTAAATCCAAGAGCACTTAAATCTTGGTTAGAAGACTTAGTTAGTGAACTTCTATCAAGCCCGTTATAGGTATCTTTACTTTTAAAAGAATCATAATCCTCAGTTGATCTTCTTTCGTAAGATTTATTATTTCGTCCTTGATTAATCGCGATAACTGATGGGGCTGACCTATTGATTCTAGATGGCCTTCTCTCAAACCGTGCTAGAGTTCTTGGCTCTACTGGAACAAGAGTACTAAGACCACTTTGTGGATCAATTACTTTTACACGTGGTTTAACCCAAATTAATGCGGTTTGTCCCTTCGAATCTTGGATCATAGATACCCTTCCTGCACTACGCATCCAATCAACTTCGAACTGACGAGGATTACTACTTCCTCCAACAGATCCATTAGTCTGTGAGATAAGGTTAAAATTCTCATCTGATTGGAACTGTGTCGGTGACTCAATCTGTCCAAATTGTTGATTACTTGGTTTATTCGAGATCTCTTGGAATAAGTTGGATCCACCAATATTTGTACCAATATTTGATAGTCCAGCGATCTGCTCATTAAGACTTACTGAAGTAGATCCATTTTGAGGTGCGATAGCTATATTACTGTTAAGGTTTGTAGCCGATGGAGCAATGCTTAAATTGTTGGCTGAAAAAACTAAAGCAAATGAGAGAACAGATGCGAGAGCTGCACCTCCACCACTCCAAATTAATCTCTCTTTCCATAGATCGACCTTGCTTGAAGATTCGCCAAGCTCTCCAAGTCGACGAGTATTTCTTAAATACTTAAGAGCTCTTTCTTCGCTTTCAATCTGAGACTCAATCCGTTCCCATAAATGAGAACAGTCTAGGGTCTCATTTATAGTACTATCATCTTGAATAACCCTCTCTACCTGTAGAGATAAAGTCCTAAGAGTAGAAGCAAAGCTTATAGCTGCTTGGTTCTTAAAGATTCTAATTAGAAGATAGGCATGTAAACGTTGAATTGGGTTTCCTTCTCCGTCACAGAAAGCCATAACGGCCAACTCTTGTTTCGTAGACAACAAGTTGGAGGATTCATTTTTAGCACATGTTTCGTTTGATCGTTTGTGCATGACTCTATTCTCCCGATTTAACGTAATTTCCGCAAGGTATGAGGCTACATGACGTTAGAATCGACCAGGTCGTTATTACGGTGATAAAATATTCAATCGTCATCTTCAAAAGCCTCCTGAATTTTTTTTCGAGCATAGTGTAGTCGGCTCATTACTGTTCCTTTTGCTACACCAGTAACATCTGCGATTTCGTCGTAACTCATCCCATCTAACTCTCTAAGAACTACTGCAGCTCGATGGTCCTCTGATAATTCACCCAGGGCTCCCCTGAGTTTTTGAATCCGTTCTTTCTGAACTAAATTATCTAGAGGTGATGTGTTTGTACCTCCTTGGACGACAGAAGTTGTAATTTCTTCAATGGGTTTGTTACCTATTCCAAGGGTATCCTCAGAATACTCTAAAGCCTCTCCGCCTCGTCTCTGGATTCGACGTTTATGGTCAATCGCTATATTGTGAACTATTCGGTATAACCATGTGTAAAAACTAGATTCTCCCTTAAAATCCTTAAGAGATATATAGGCTCTTACGAAAGCGTCCTGGACTATGTCTTCTGCATCTTCCTTCGAGCGTGCGATCTGAAATGCTAGCGTCATTGCCCTTCTTTGATATCTTTCAAAGAGGTGTCGAAAGGCGAGTTTATCCCCCTTTTGAGCCAGTGCGACGAAGTATAGGTCGCTCTCCGACTGTGTTTCTGGCTCGGCATCATTATCTGCCGATCGTTTCAATATCCTTGCTGGTGCCGCACTGAACGCAGTACGAGCTGATCGGAGGATTCCCAAAATAAATACTCCCTAACTTTAAGGGTTAAAATCTTACTCTTTTTGTAGAATTTGAACAAATTTCCCTCAATACGCGATAATCTTGTAAAGATTATTAAGTATTGAAGTTTTAACACTACTTATTATGAGTGTGCTTCCTGCCAATTGTTTCCGACTCCGATCTCTGCAACTAATGGGACCTTTAATTGAGCTACTCCCTCCATGGCCTCTTTGATTAAGAGAATACTACTATCCACTTCGTTTTTATCAGCCTCGAAAAGCAGTTCATCATGAATCTGTAAGAGCATAGCAGTTCCTTTCTGCTCTTTAGAAAGAGCAGATTCAATTTGAATCATAGCTAGCTTCATTAGGTCGGCGGCTGTTCCCTGAATTGGAGCATTAAGAGCAGCTCGTTTTACAAACCCTTGATCCCTTCCTGATGCATCGATATGAGAGAGCCATCTACGACGTCCGTATAGAGTTGATACAAATCCCGCTGAATCAGCCTCTTCTTCTATTTTTTCGAAATACTCTCGGACTCCTGGATATCGTGCGAAATATCCCTCGATATAGCTATTCGCAACATTAAGTGGGATCTCTAATTCTCTTGCAAGTCTGAATGGACCCATTCCATAGATAACTCCGAAATTAATAGTCTTCCCCATTCTTCTCATCTCTGAGGTAATAACGGCATCTGGAGCCATGCCTAAGATCTCACGAGCAGTTTTGGCATGGACATCTATCCCTGTTAGAAAAGCATCAATTAACCCTGCATCATTACTTAAATGAGCGAGCACTCTCAATTCAATCTGTGAATAGTCAGCAGATATCAAAACTTTATTCTTGCTTTGATCAGCGATAAAAGATTCTCTAATCCTTCGTCCTTGTGCCGTTTGTACTGGTATATTTTGCAGATTAGGATCTGAGCTAGATAACCTACCTGTTCCAGTGATCGCTTGATTTAATCGGGTATGTAACCTTCCAGTTGTAGCTGAGATCTGTTCTGGAAGCGCATCAACATAGGTCGATTTTAATTTATGAATAGATCTGTAATCAAGAATCTTTGCTGGAAGTGGGTGTAAGCCAGCTAGTTTTTCTAGAACAGATGAATCAGTAGAAATACCTGTTTTTGTTTTCTTTAATCCTTTAGTCGGGAGATTTAATCGTTCAAATAGTACTTGAGCCAACTGTTTTGGCGAATTGATATTAAAGCTACCTCCGGCAAGTTCAACGATCTGCTTCTCTAGTATTACTAACTCATCTCCAAATTCCTTAGATAAATGGGCTAACTTATCTGTATCAAGTTTTATCCCTCTGAATTCCATTCGAGCCAATACAGATACCAGTGGCAGCTCTATCTCTTCAAAGACAACAAATACTTCAGCATCAGATATCAAAGTAGAAAGTTTTTCTTTTAAAAGCCATGCGCAGTGAGAATCTTGACAGCAATATCTTGTAGCAACATCAAGTGGAACCGAGGAAAAATCAGAACCTTTTTCAACAATATCCTCATACTCAATTAATTTTCTCTGAAGAAAATCACGAGAGAGTGTCGTAAGGTTGTGAGATCCTCGATCTGGCCCAGTAACATAGGAAGCGATCATCGTATCCCAGACTTTTGCTCTAACATCTATTCCAAGATTAAAAAGGACTTGCAGGTCAAACTTTAGGTTTTGTCCAATGACAATTAAATCCGATCGGCCGAATATATCTTGAAGCTTCTCTTTAATGATTATCTCTAACTCTGGTTTCTCAGCTATTATTGAGCTGTATGGAACATAAAAAGCCTCTATATCTGAATAGCAGATTGAGAATCCGATCATTCTCCCATCATGAGGAGAAAGTGACGTAGTTTCACAATCAAAGGCAAAAGTAGGTAGTTGGATTAAGTCATTTAGGAGGTTTAATATCGAATCAACATCAATAGATTTATAATTGTAGTCTGCATCTGTTGATAATTGCTCTGGAAGTTTAAAGTCCCCAAGTAGTGATTGAAATTCAAATCTCTCAATAAGATCAGAAAGTAATACTTGATCAGTCTCTCCCAAAGATAAGATCTGAATTAGTTCTTCATCGCTAAACTCAACTAGCTCTTTCTCCCCTTCTGTTAACTTCAACTTAACTGGGGCTGCACAATCTATCTCAACAAGCTTGCGGCTGATTCTAACTATATCACTCTGACTTACAACTGCTTCAGCGATCTTCTTTCTATTTCTGATTTCAGGATCCTCTGCTATTGCACCAGCAGACTCAAGGACAACCTCAGCACTCCCATATCTCTGAATTAATTGAGCAGCTGTTTTTGGGCCAACACCTTTCAATCCTGGAACGTTATCAGAGTCATCACCAATTAATGCCAATACTTCGACTACTTTTTCCGGTGGTACTCCAAATTTCTCTATGACTTCAGGTCGCTTATAGCGCTTGTCTTTCATCGTATCCCAAACGACTACATTTTCCCCTACTAGCTGAAGAAGATCTTTATCTCCACTTACTACGACAACAGGATGTCCAAGGTTTTCTAATCGTTTAGCGAGAGTTCCAATTATATCGTCAGCTTCGTATCCGGGCAGTTCAATTACAGGGACCCCTATGGCGCGAGAAAGGTCTCGGAAATATGGCATTTGAAGGACTAACTCTTCTGGGCACTCGGTGCGATTCGCCTTATATTCACTATAAAGCTCACTTCTGAATGTCTTTCTACCAGCATCAAAGACCATCACTATTTTGCGAGAATCAGCTTCTTTTATCAGTTTTAATAACATTTTCGAGAAGCCAAAGAGTGCGTTAGTGGGAAAGCCCTCTTTGTTTGTTAGGTGGGCAATCGCATAAAAAGCCCTAAATATGTAACCCGATCCATCAACCAGGTAGATAGTCTCTGCCATATATAACCTCTATCGTTGCTGAGAAACTCTGCTTATGTTAAATCGACACAGCTGTTTAACATGTTTTTGTGAGCTTCAGTATGGGTAAGGGAGATCGTCGTACACGTCGTGGTAAATTATTTGGCCGTTCTTACGGAAATAATAGACTAAAGATTAAGTCTAGAACTGCTAAAAAGAGTGCTGCTAGAGCCGCTGCAACTGCTTCAGTTGCTAAGAAGGCTACAAAAAAGACCGGGTCTAAAGAGTAATAATTGCTCTAGTTACCGGACTTATTGCAGTTAAGGGGAGATATCTTCAAGCTTTTCCCAGTTGCCTAGTATCTACTGGCACGGGAAGGATTGATTATGTCACCCCTTTTCTTTTTTATAAGTCTATAAAATTAGTATCGTAATAATTTATATGAGCTATTTGAAGAGATCTGTATAAGGCAGAGTCCTATAAAAACTTAAGCTAATGGCAGTTTAATGCCTAAAGTAGCGTTGAGCTTCTCTCTTAATCTTCTTTTAACATCATCTTGCATCGGTTCCTGCTTTAGCTCTTTGGCTAAAGATACCGTCATCTCATAAGTTCGCGCGAACTCACGGCACTCATCACAGAGATGAATATGCTCTCCCATCTTATCTTTAAGAGAGGGTGGGAGTTCATTGTCAAAATACTCACCATACAGTTTCTCGATGTCTTTGCAGGTGAGAGACCCCTTCTCGACGTAGTATAGCTCTTTGTTAGTCATTTTTCTCATATCTTATCGACCTCGACCCTTTTGACCGTCGCTCCTTCAATTTGATTCAAAGGAACACAACTTCGGTGCAATTTTTTTACAAAATTGTTGCAAAAGGTTGGATTTTTGACTCAAACTTTAAATGCAACATGTAATTTCAGCTAGTTACGATACTGCTATTTCAAATGCTCTCTGAACTGACCGATTTCTGGCAGAGCCATTTGTTGCTACCTCAGCCATTACTTCGCCAAGTTTGCTAACGGCCTTTAATACCTTTTGCTGCCCCCTCTTTGAGAACATATAGATGTAAGATCTGGCTATTGAGGCTAAGTATTCACAATATTCAGTTTCTGCACATAACCATTCTTTGAATGAAGATGGTCGCTCCTTTGGCGATAGTTCAGCTACATATGTGATAGAGGCTTTGAGATGACCTTCAATGGAGTTTATAAATCTGAGTCTGTCAGAGAGGAATACCAGAGTCTCTAATTTGGAGTGTGGCTTATAAGGGCGAAAAAGATCTTTGGTTGGTGGCTTAAGTTGACCTACTGAGGTTGCTAGTATGGCCCCTTGTATTTTAAGTCGTTCCTTTGCTCCGATTACATCAAGATCTGGATGTGTAGAAATAAGACTATCAAAAGTGGCTGCTGCAAACTCCTCATTGCTCTGGTGTTCACTATTAGGAACCTCACTTAATTGTCGGTAGCGAAACCCTGAATGTCTTAAATCGTGGGCACCGCACGCAAAAAGGCCGAGCATTTCGTCGAGAGTCGTGATGGGATCAGCAAGAAGTGCAATTAGGAGTTGAAAGGTCTCTGAAGTTTCAAAAGCATGATCGACTCCATGAAAGGGATGATTAGAGTGAGCCTCGATATCTCGCAGAGTTATTGAAAAAAGTTCATTAGAAGCTCCCCTAACCTTTTCGAAGTTAATCCCTGATCTTTGTCGACGTGGAAGCTGTTCGATTGCTAAGTCATGTAAAACCTCTGTTGCAGCACCCTGGGTATTTGGATTGGAACGAAATCCAGTTGGCATTATAGCCGTATTAAACTCTCGACTTGTTACGAGTGTCGAAAAGCTGAACTGCTGATAGTCGTAGCCATGTTCTTTGTGATAGTGCATCTTGTTATGAATTATTACCTCTTTATCGAGGTGATTTGAGCACTATTGACTACTCTGAAGCAAATTCGCTTCCTAACTAAACGAAGTAATTTAGAAATAGTTACTATAGATAGATATCTATCATGTGCAGGAGTCGTTGATTAGTTTATTAAGCTACAAACTTGTAGCCAACTCCGTGAACAGTGAGGATATGACGTGGTTCCTCTCCGTTTCCTTCGATCTTCTGGCGAAGTCTTGCGATGTGATTATCAACAGTTCTCGTTGTCGGGTATGAGTTGTAACCCCAAACTTCATCGAGTAGCTCATCTCTAGTAACTACTTTGCCACGTTTTAGTACGAGATATTTTAATAGTCGATACTCTCTAGCTGAGAGTTCCACAGGTAAATTATTTCTCTCGGTCTTGTAGGCTTTGAAATCGACCACTACATCATCGAATTGGAATGTATCTACATCCGATGCCGTCGTAGTTCTTCTTAGGATTGCTCTAATTCTCGCCATAAGTTCGGCCATGCCGAATGGTTTAGCTAAATAGTCATCAGCCCCTAATTCTAAGCCAAGAACTTTATCGACCTCTGAGCTACGTGCTGTAAGCAATATTAATGGAGTGGAATTTCCAGAACCCCTCAGCTCTTTGCAGGCCTGTAGTCCATCCTTCTTCGGCATCATGACATCTAAGACAATAAGGTCTGGCTTCTTTTCTTTTATTGCTTTTAAGCCTTCCTCGCCATCGCATGCCTCTACTACCTGGTAACCTTCTACCTCCAGGTTCATAGCTAGGCTTTTTCGAACGCTATCATCGTCGTCAATAACAGCAACAACATGTCTTTTCGATGAGTTATTCATCTAAATATACCATTACCTTACGTTATTCAGGCTCTACTAAGTCGTTATTATGTCATAACCCCGCGATGTATGATAGCGTGAAATGTCGTGTCCGAACGGCCGGTTAGGAGATGAAAAACACCCCTAAGACTTGCTTTCAGTGCTGTTATCCGCTACCCTCCATGCTCCCAACGGTGTTTCTTTTGGGTAATAGTTTTGTCGTGTCAGGGTGCGTGAGATGAGTGAGCAAAAATCAACATATGCAGTTGTTAAAAATTCTGGACGTCAGGAGCGCATGTCCCCTGGTGATAAGATAGTTCTTAATCGAATTGCTGGGGAAGTCGGTTCAACAGTTACTTTTAATGAAGTACTTGCGATCTCCTCTGGTGACGGTTCCTCAATTAAGATTGGAACCCCTCTTCTTTCTGGTGCTTCTGTTACCGCTAAAGTGGTTTCCCACTCCCGCGGAGAGAAAGTAGTCATCTTCAAGAAGAGAAGAAGAAAAGGATATACAAAGACTCAGGGACATCGTCAGGAGTTGACTACTGTTCAGATCGAGTCAATCAACGGTTAATTTTTACTTAAGCTTAGTTGGGGTTTTAACCCTGTAAGTTTTTTAGGCGGAGTTTTAGCGATGGCACATAAGAAAGCTGGTGGAAGTTCGAGGAACGGAAGAGATTCTAGAGGTAAAAGATTGGGCGTTAAGGCTTTCGGTGGAGAGCTAGTTCAGTGTGGAGATATCCTTGTTCGTCAACGTGGATCAACGTTTCATGCTGGAGCTAACGTTGGTACTGGTCGTGATTATACTCTATATGCAACTGCAGATGGAGTTGTTCAGTTCCGTCACGGATCTAAGAAGACAGTTCACGTTTTACCTGTTCACTAGTCTTAGTTTTTAGTGAAGTTGGTAATACAGAGACTTGTCACCTGTTTTTAAGAATTATCATTAAAAACAGAGATTCAATTAGATTTCACGCTCCGTTAGGGGCGTGATTTTTTTGTAGCTACTTTAATCAAACATCTCTTAGTTAGTCCTGAAGAGCTGTGTAACTAGGTGCTGCGACTTTGAGAGCGCGTTACCTTACTAAAGTAAGTTGGATGTAGTAGGTTTTAGCGATTATTTCACGGTATTTTTCAGATAAAACGGTAAACTATGCGTTTCGTAGATGAAGCAGACATATTGGTAAAAGCCGGCCATGGCGGCCCTGGAATAGTCTCCTTTCGTCGAGAGAAATACATTCCCTATGGTGGTCGTGATGGTGGTAATGGCGGTCGTTGCGGATCCTTTAT
>CAZTER010000033.1:0-10045 GCA_964612045.1 uncultured Bdellovibrionales bacterium | reverse complement strand
CTTCTCTATAATACAGTAGATCTTCTCCTGCGCTTTCCTCAAGTAACAGAATATTTTAGACATCTTGTTCACTTTATTCTTGTAGATGAGTTTCAAGATACAAATAAAGTGCAGTACATGTTCATCAGCTTACTATCAGAACCTAGAAAAAATCTTCTAGTAGTCGGTGATGACGATCAATCAATCTATAAGTTTAGAGGCGCTACCATTCAAAGCATATTAAATTTTGAACGGGACTATCCTGGAGCAAAAACTGTCAGACTAGAACAAAATTACCGTTCTACTCAGAACATCCTCTCCCTTGCTAATTCGGTAATCGAACATAATAAGCAGAGGATGGGGAAAACTCTTTGGTCCTCTGGAGAAAAAGGTGAGCTAATTGAAACTGCAGCTCTCAGAGATGAAAATGAAGAAGCAAAGTTTGTTGTAACTGAAGTAAAAAATCATTTAAAGAAAGGTTTCAATCCTAGCGACATAGCCATATTTTATCGAACCAACGCACAATCTCGAGCTCTTGAAGAGCAGTTAGGATTTCATGGTGTTTCCTATAGAATATTCGGCGGATTGAAATTCTATGATCGAAAAGAGATCAAAGATATCTTGGCTTACCTTCGTCTTCTAAAAAATCCTAGTGACGCCTCATCCTTCTTGCGCGTAATAAATACTCCACCGCGAGGATTAGGTGCTCAAGCTCTTAATGCCTTGGGGGAGATAGCCCGAGAGAAATCTCTTTCTCTCTTTAATGCCGCTAGGGAACTAGCGAGCCAGAACAAGAATTTTAATGAGTTTGTTAAACTAATCGAAGGTCTAACCTCCCTGTCATTAGTAACAAAGCCCTCTGATTTAATTGATCGGATTCTTAGCGAGACTGGTTACAGAGCAAGATTAAAAGATGGAACCGATCCACAGAACGAATCTCGATTAGAAAATATCGTAGAGCTTCAATCTGTAGCTAGACAGATTGAATTTGGAGCTGAATCTCCTGCGCTTGCATTGAGTGAGTTACTAGATAGAGTAGCTCTTACAGCGGGAAGCGATCTTCCTCTTCAGCAAGATGGAACATTAGAACATCAAAATAAAAATTCTCGTCAAGCTGTCTCTTTAATGACTCTGCACTTAGCAAAGGGCTTGGAGTTTCCACTAGTATTTCTAACTGGCCTAGAAGAGGGAATACTTCCTCATTCTAGGTCTTTAAACGATCCAAACGACATAGAAGAAGAACGCAGACTTTGTTATGTCGGAATAACTCGAGCAATGAAAAAACTTTTCTTAACTAGAGCATACTCAAGAGGCTTCTCCAGTAGCAGCGGGGCCTCTCCTTTCAGAGAAGTTAGTAGGTTTGCTTTAGATATGTCCCAGGAACTTTTAAAACCAACCTACGGATCTTTCTTCGGTAGTAGCAGTGATTTTATAACATTAGATGACGATCGATCATCAACGAGAACAAATAGAGGCTATCAAAGCTATTCAGATGATGGTGGTAACTGGAGATATGGTTCTAAAAGCAGCTCCGGCTACTCATCCTCTTACGGAGAATCTTCCTTTAATAGAGGGTCTAGACCTAAAGCTCCAAATACATGGAGCAGTGAAAAACCACTTTCAAAGGGAAAGCTACACCTTCAACGCAAACTCTCTGCCGGACTAAAGACAGCAGATCAGTTACAGATTGGCGCTCAAACAATCAAAAAAGAGGTTAGCGCAGCAAGAACAGTAAATTTAGGACCCATTGCACCAGCTAACTCTTTAATATCTGGTGCCAGAGTTTTACATCCAACCTTTGGTTCTGGCACAGTAGCAAATCGGGAAGAGGATCAGGGAGGAGATCCATTAAAGCTAAAATTGACAGTAAAGTTTGATTCCTCTGATGAGCCTAAAAAATTCATCTATAAATTTGCCAAGCTTGTGTTAGATCCTCAAAATACTGCTTCATAAGCTGTATAGAGCTGTAACTATTAAAAGCTAAATATTTACAGGAAACTAAATGTTTACAGGAATTGTTCAAGGCCTCGGAGTAATCGCTGCAGCAGACAAGGCTAGAGGATTAAATAACTCTGATACTAAACTTACCTTAAAAATCTCCTTACCAGAGAACCTACTAATAGACCTTGAGATCGGAGCAAGCGTTTCTGTTGATGGAGTATGCCTTACAGCTACAGAGATCAAAGGAAGTTCAGTAAGCTTTGATCTTGTCCAAGAAACTTTAGATAGAACTACCTTTAACTCTATCAACGTAGAAGATCTCGTAAATATCGAGCGCTCGCTTAAGTTTGGATCAGAGATCGGTGGACACCTTGTCTCTGGGCATATCGACACAACAGCTCAAATTGTTGAAGTTTTAACACAGAGCAACAATCACATAGTTCAGTTTTCTCTACCGAGCAAATATCGTCGATACATATTTGAGAAGGGATATATCGCTATAAATGGAGCTAGCCTTACAATTGCTTCCGTAAGAGATGCTTCAACTATTGAAGGATCTACAACAACAGATATTCTAGAGAAGAACTACGACTCAACAAATAAGTTCTTATTTTCAGTTTCCCTGATACCTGAGACCTTGAGACTTACTACATTCTCCAAAAAGAAGGTCGGAGATCTTGTCAATATTGAGATAGATAGACAAACTCAAGCTATAGTTGATAGCGTCGAGCGTTACTTAGAGAGCAGTAAAATTACAAAATAGCGAATAACAGCGATGAGATCCATCTAGCAAGAAGAGATATCTACCTAATGACATCTACCTAGTAACAAGAACTATCAATCTTCAGGAAGAATTTCACATCCTAATTCATCTGCTAGGGCATCCCTAAACCACTGCTGCTGCGCAGTTATTAATCGATAGTTATAATCTAACTCATCAACTGTTAATCCAGAGGCTGCTAATGTTGAACTTAAGACAATATAGTGCCCTACAAGGCTCACTTTAATTCCGACTAATCCATCAGCGATCTGTAAAGCTGCTGTTAAAACCTCATAGGCATTACGGAGAGGAACAGTCGCAATATTCACACCCATGTAAACAGTAGTTTCATGAGGAGCTCTAACGCTCTCCAACAAGATCTCTAACTCTTCATCCTGAGATAACTTAATCATCCATCTGAAGTTATCTGTATCTTTCTCTTTAGCGCACTCTTTTGGGTCGTATCCAAGTCGTACGATAAATTCTTCAACTAAGTGGTTAGGATCCCGACCACCAGTAATCTTTCTAATGCTAAGGCCAGGAAATTTTTTAATCTTTGCCATATATTAATTCCAGCTCGCTTTTATACGGGTATTTCGGGTGCCTTTACAAGAAATATTAATACTAAATCGGCGCTATTCCTTAAGATCTAAATAATAGCTAGAATCGAGGGAGATGAGGTAGTTGTGCACGATATTAGAGAATCTCCACCGTCAACTTTAGCTAAAACCACAGGAGACGACCCAAGGATACCTCTAGTCTACTCCCCTCTTGCAGAACTTTCTACAAATGATCTTATAACTGATCTTAATAGAGATCAGATGCTAGCAGCATTTAAACCACTCCCCATTATCTCTCAAAAATATAGAAAATCAGGAGCGTCTCTCCATTTTGCTGAAGATCAAAGAGAAGTTCAACTGCGGATAGATGTCCTCATGTTATTTGCAAGCCAGGAAGGCTTTCTACCCGACAGAGATACTCATATTAGACATGGTCTATTAAATACATCTGACTCTCTACTAAAAAAACTTCCGCCAGATCTATATCTCCATTCTTCGGTGATTAAATGCACTGATGCTGACAAAAACGATCTGCTCTGCGGAGCCGTCACCTTACCTAATGGTGATTATCGATTATGGGTAAAAAACCATGCGAACGCACTAAAGCTAACAGTCGATTATCCCAGACATGAATTACCTGGTTATCTTGAACACTCTATTACACTTCCAGGTGCTCCAGTTAACAGAATCGCATTGTTTGAAGAGCTTAGAGATAATGCGACTAAAAATAACAAACTGATTCCAGCTTCAATTCTTGCTCAAGCTAAGTTATTTATAAAAAAGTTAACTGATTTCTCTATTCAACTTCCATTCCGCTCTCCCGAGATCGATCAATCCCTACTGCCCTCAACGAACAACGAGAAGCTTCAGTTTTTCGATCCAAGCTTTGCCAAAGCATGTCGATCGTATGAACTATTGGCTGACTTTGCTCATCTATCTGCTCTGGCTAAAACCCTAAGCTCAAATCTTTCTAATATTATAGCGATGACTGAAGCAGAAGATTCCGGTCTGGAGAGAATGAGAGACGTTTTGCATTCCTCTCTCCGCCTTCCAATCTATGATGATCATGAGTCTCTACTCGGAAGACTAAAAAACCGCGGTCGTGCATTTCTTTCTCGCTTTAGAGACTCAATGAAGTCCCTTGAGCATGCAAAGGCAATCGATTCTATCGAAGGTGACATAAAACGAGCTTTAATTGCTGCTTATCTACTAGAATGCTCAGAGGGCAAAACCCCGAATCAAATTATAACAGCGATAGCTTCGCGAAGAGATAAAAGTCTAAGTTAAAAACCTAGAAGTTATTAGGTCTTGTTCTGTGACGACCCAAGCCATGCGCTGGACGTCTAAGAACACACCTTGGTCCTCGCTCTCCAATATCGCGAGAAGCTGCAAGCTCACCACGAATCTTATCATAAGCATTCTTAAACTGTTCATAACGAGGGATTTCGATCTTTGCGTGAGAAGAGAAACACTCTGTTAATAAGCGATGAATGTCGACAGGATCTGAAATTAACCTTACGGCAGCATTAGTAACTGATCCTCCTACTAACCTAAGTTCATTTCCACGATGCAAAATATAATCTGATTGCATAGCTGAGTGAGCATTTCTCAACTCTTCCGCCCAGGACCTCCGCTTCATGCGAGACGTCATATTAGATCTACGATAATCGGCAGAAGCTCCCCTCAAAATCTGGGAGTAGTAACTATGCTCGCCTGGCTTTAATCGCTCAACTTCAATAGCTAAGACCTCATCGCTTTCGATTAATGTCAGCATTAAATCAACTGAAGACTTTGATAGGCTAAAGTGAGGATGAACATCTAACTCAATATTTTTCCCGATTCTTACAATACCTGCAGGCAAGAAACGCTTAAGAGTATAAAACGCAGCAGCCTGGTCGAGAGACCTCCACTCATCTCCTCCCACCCTAAATGGCTTATCAGGAATCTTCCACTGCAAAACTCCCCTAGAGGACCTTTCATAGACATGAGACAAATTCACAGTAGTCGGGGTAAAACACATCGCAGAAAGAGAGGGAAAGGAGGAGTCTGGACTGGTCTTTAGGCACTGCTTCATACTAGAGAACCTCAAACATCAAGATACTACCCTCTCTAGCTACCACAACAAACCTCGTTTGGTGAACCTTATTTTATAAAACAGAAAAATTATCGCAATTTTTTCATAAATATACTTAACTCCGCGCTCCTACATACTTTTTGCTATGCAAAAAGGTAAAGCTCAAGCATAATTATAGGCTTGGAATTCGAGGAGATTTATAAATGACGATATTTATCGCAATACTTGGTGCCGTAATTGGAAGTTTCCTCTCGGTCTGTATATTTCGCATACCACTCCTCCCATCTGTAGGCTTAACTAAGGAAGATTTTGAAGAGTTAGGCGAAAGTGACCGCTTAAATTTCTTTAATCAAGAGAAAGGGATGACTATCAACTCTCCTTCCCGATCGCTCTGCCCTAAATGTAAAAATCAGCTCCTGTGGTGGCACAACATTCCGATAATAAGTTGGGTCGCTTTGAAAGGCAGATGTTTTTTTTGTAAAGCCAAGATCTCAGCAAGATATCCATTCGTAGAAGCACTAACCGCATTAGGTGCTGTTTGTTCATATCAATATTATGGCTCTACACTTACAGCTCTCGTGATATTCATTTTTATTGCAACGATGATTGTTATTAGCTTTATCGATTATGATCTATATATCATTCCAAATGTAATCTCATATCCTGGAACTCTTCTTGGTATAGCAATAACTTTAGCAAACTCATATTGGCCAACACTCGATCACCCATTTCTTACAGATATACTTGATTCACTTCTCGGCATCTTAGCTGGAGCTGGATTCCTATATATAGTCGCACTTTCATATAAAATTATAAGGAAGCAGGACGGCTTAGGTATGGGAGATGTTAAGCTTCTCGCACTCGTCGGCGCACTATTTGGCCCGGAAGCAGCTTTATTCACAATTTTTGCGGGATCTTTAATAGGTAGTGTTGCAGGGCTTGCAATATTACTTCTATTTAGAAAAGGACTCTCGCATCCATTACCTTTCGGACCTTACTTGGCTGCTGGTGCAATTCTTTACCTATTTGTAGGAGCTCAAAGCTCTATTCCGCTTTTTCCTCCTATATTCCACTCCTTCTCATGACAACTAATATTACATCTTTTTCCATACTGGTTGTTGACGATGACGATACACTTCGTCGCTCCCTAGTTCTGAACTTAGAGCGAGTAGGATATTCTGTTGTAGAGGCATCGAATGCTGGAGAGGCACTTGAGCTTCTTAATCAACGTAGCTTTGTTGCTGTTCTTTGCGATCTAAAACTTCCAGATTTAGATGGAATTACTTTTACTAAGCGAGCCAAAGAGAGCGGTATAGAAGCTTCCATTATACTAATGACTGGATACGGTAGCCTCGATCTCGCTGTTGAAGCTTTACGCGCTGGTGCCTACGATTACATATCGAAACCATTTGAATTTGATGAGTTAGTTTTAACATTAAAAAAACTAGAAGAGAGAGAAAGGTTACGCGAAGAGGTATCGGAATTACGCTCAGAGATCTCACAACAATATAATTTCAATAACATGATCTCTCAGAGCGAGAGCATGAAACAGATCTTCGATATGATTAAGCGATTATCGAACTTCTCAACTACAGTATTAATTACTGGAGAATCTGGAACAGGAAAGGAGCTACTTGCTCGAGCTGTACACTACAACTCTCCTAGAAGAGCTAAACCTTTTATAGCTATTAATTGCGGTGCAATCCCTGCTGCGCTAGTTGAATCAGAGCTATTCGGACACAAGAAAGGTGCTTTTACAGATGCTATTCGAGATAAGAAAGGATTATTTGAAGAGGCCTCAGGAGGAACTGTATTTCTGGATGAAATCGGCGAGCTCCCTCTTCATCTTCAGGTTAAATTACTTAGAGTTCTTCAAGAGCAACAGATTCGCCGTGTAGGCGATGAACAGACTATTAATGTTGATGTTAGAGTCGTTGCAGCTACCTTAAGAAATCTTGAAAAAGATGTTGAGGAAGGAAGATTTAGAGATGATCTATATTATAGACTAAATGTGGTCTCCTTGAATCTTCCTCCACTGAGAGAGAGGACAGAGGATATTCCGCTCCTAGTTCAACATTTTATTGAAAAGTTCTCTAAAAAACTCAGCCTTGAAATTAAAGGTATCCAACCAGAAGCATTAAAACTTCTCCTTAGATATGGTTGGCGTGGAAATATCAGAGAGTTAGAAAACTGCATTGAAAGGTCGATTGTTTTAGCTGACGGACTGGAGATAGATGTAGCCTCTCTCCCTAAAAACCTTAAAACAATAACAGAATCAACAAATAGAACGGAGACAAAAGTGGGAGATCCAGAATCACTATCGATAAAAACAAGGACTAGAGATTTAGAGGTAGACCTAATTACAAAAGCATTAACAAAAACCAACGGCAATAGAACTCATGCTGCAAAAATTTTAGAGATCTCACATCGAGCTCTACTTTATAAGCTAAAAGAGTATGGCCTAACAGTGCTTCTGCTCATCTCAACTATCTTCCTCTCACTACAGCCTGTAGCTGCTGAAGATAAGATATTTTTGAACAATAGAGGCAGTTCTCCATTATATACCAATAAGAAAACATCCAAGAATGATCGTCCTGTTGCTCTGCCAACAATCGGTACATATAAACCGATTGAGAATCCAATAGTAAAAAAAACATGTGTAGAGCATGGTGGAGTTGATTGCTCAAAGCCAGCAGATAGTGATGGTTCGGTAGTATGCCGAAGTGGCTATAAAGATGCAGAAATTATGCATCGTTTTGCCTGCGGAGCAGTGAAGCTTGAGATATCAAGAGTTCTCTTTGATAAAAGCGGCAAGCCGACAGGAGTTGAGATTAGAAATCTAAATAATAATACCGCAGAAGGAGTCTTAGTTAAGGTTAAAATATCTAAATTTGTTGATGCTGTAACCTTAGATGGCCCAGAGAAAATAAATGGGTATTCAGTTGAAACATACCTGACTCCTCCGAGCAAATTAAAGTTTACCAAGAGTAATTTTAAAAGCTCAACTATCTCAGTTAACTGTAAAAATTGTAATCAACCATGATAAGTAAGAAAGTTATCCAAAGGATCATTCCTATCCTTCAGAAGGATTGCAAAAGAGCCTTAAGAATGAAGGTTCCTGGCTTTCCAAAGGTTTACTACTGCTCTTTTTTGCTACGAGACATTACCTGGTTTAACACCTGGGCATCTAACGGATCAATCTATAGAAAACGATCCGACAGAACCAGAAATGTCTATACAGACCTTAGAATAGGAAATTATAGGTATGATCAAACCACCGAAGGTGGATTAACAGATAATGAATCAGATCGAGAATCGGTCTCTCATGTAAATGTTCCAATCGATGATCATGATTATTCAGGGCTACGCTTTGCTTTATGGAGATTAACTGAAACTAAGTTTAGGGAGGCTCTCAGAGATTATAATGATAAGCAGAGCTCAAGAATGTCCTCTAGCGTTACAGATCAACTTCCATCATTTTACAAACTAGGACGATGTCGCAAAGTTACCTTTGCACGTCCGCAAGAGGTCGACGAGAAAAAATGGACCTCATTTGTTAAGCGCGCTTCTAAGTGGATCTCTCGTCTTCCAAATATATCAACTAGCTGGGTAGAGTTTGAAACTTCACAAGATACAAAGATCTTCGTAAGCACTGAGAATCGAACTATCGTTCAACATACGCGGATATATTCACTAACAACCACTCTGAGACAACTCACCAAAGATGGATCTACCGTTGAACAGGACGTTGTCTACAACTGCTCAGATCTTAAAGAGCTTCCTTCCTTTGCGAAATTTAAAAAAGCTGTACTTATTAAATATGAACAGCTCAAGCGCTTAGCCAAAGCTGAACAACTACATTCATTTAGTGGTCCAGTGCTTCTGTATCCAAGACCTGCAGGACTTCTTTTTCATGAAGCTGTAGGCCATAGATTAGAAGGATGCCGGCTCCTATCCTCCGAGGAGGGACAAACTTTTAAAGGACTTGAAGGTAAAGCCGTTCTAAATGTCGACCTAGATGTTACTGACAATCCTAACTTACATACATTTCATTATGAGAAATGCGTAGGAAGCTATCAATTCGACGATGAAGGAAGTGAAGCGCGAGAAGCAGTCTTAATAAAAGGGGGTGTTTTAAAGGGCTTTCTAAACACCAGAGCACAGACTCATAAGCGAGGCTTCGTTCCAAATGGTCATGCACGTAGTAAAAAATTTCAACGCCCGGTCAGTCGCATGGGAGTATTTATCGTTAAAGGGAATAAAACGAAATCGATCAATCATCTCAGAGAGAAATTAGTTGAGCAGATAAAAAAACAGGGCAAACCGTTTGGATTAATTGTCTATGAAACATCCGGCGGAGAGACAGATACTACCAGCTATGACTTTCAAGCTTTTTCAGGAGAGATATCATACGCAACTTTAATCTACCCAAATGGAAAAGAGAAAGTTGTACGAGGAGTTAACCTAGTTGGAACCCCACTGCAGGCACTTAATAATATTATCGCTGTTGGAGATCGCTTGGAGCTTGATAATGCTTTTTGTGGTGCTGAATCAGGGCTAATTCCTGTAAGCACAATCTCCCCGGCTGTTCTTTTAAGTAACTTAGAGTTACAGGCAAAAGGAGAAGATCAATCAAGTCAGTCAATTCTAAAACCACCTAAAGGTGAATAGTAACTAAGTTAGCCAAGTTTCATGAGAGGCGAAGATCAGGATCACCTCATAAAATACCAC
>CAZTER010000032.1:0-10274 GCA_964612045.1 uncultured Bdellovibrionales bacterium | reverse complement strand
CAGGTCAAATGGGGAACTCTGCGCTGCTCCTTCAGAAAACATACTAAGCGCTTGTGCACCATCTTTGGCAACCACAACCTCAGCTTCTCCTTGTAATGCAGATGACACTATCATTCTCGCTATCGCGTCATCATCTGCTACCAAGACTCTCATGAATCCCCCTTAAATTTCTGTCGCTCAAAAACGCAGAGACCGAACTTTGTCGGCCGATATGGGTAATATCGTCATGGCTGAACTCATTCTTAATGGAAGATTAACTTCTTCTATAGATATAAAATATCACATAACTATCTGTTATTACTTGGTTTTATTCAGATATATGCTATTTTGTAGGCTCTTACTAGTCAAACTCTTGCTCGAGTTACTTCTCGTCAGTAAAGTGCCCTGCGGTTAGTTTTTTTGGAAGTTCACGGAGTAAGTTATGGCGATAAAGCTACATCAAGAGATCTTTAGAGAGTATGACATAAGAGGGTATGTTGATCGTGAGTTATCAACAGATTTTGCTTATCTCTTGGGTCGCGCATTCTCCGAACTTGCAAAGGGAGAAAAGGTCAACCAGATCGCTATTGGTCATGATTGTCGCTTGAGCTCTCCGGATTATGCTGAATCTCTTGCTAAGGGATTAGCTGACGAAGGGATAAACTGCACAATCTTTGGAATGGGACCTACTCCTCAATTATATTTCTCTGTTTTCGCTAAAAATCTTGGCGGAGGAATTCAGGTAACAGGAAGCCACAATCCCTCTGATATGAATGGATTTAAATTACTAATTGGAAAACGCACACTATCTGGCGCTGACATTCAAGATCTTTACACCAGAATGGAGCGTTTAAACTCTACCTCCGCAAGCGCTCCAGGCACAGGATCGATATCTCGGGAAGATATTCGTGAGCAGTATATCGCAGAGATCGTAGCTCGCTGCTCAGAGAAGATGGGAAAGAGAAAGTTAAAAGTTGTTGTTGACGCTGGAAATGGTGTTGGCGGACTAGTCGGACCTGAAGTGTTACGTCGATTAGGATGTGAAGTGATCGAGCTCTTCTGCGAACCAGATGGCCGCTTCCCTAATCATCACCCAGATCCAACAGTATTAAAGAACATTCAAACTTTAATTGAAAAAGTTAGAGAAACTAAAGCAGATCTTGGAATCGGTTGGGATGGAGACGCTGATCGCATCGGAGCAGTTGATGAGAATGGAGAAGTTATCTTTGGAGATATGCTTCTACTCCTCTACGGCAGAGCTGTTTTAAAGGAAGTTCCTGGAGCAACAATTATAGGAGACGTAAAGTGCTCCTCTAGATTATTTAGCGATCTAAAATCACGTGGTGCGAATGCAATTATGTGGAAGACAGGCCACTCCCTGATAAAAGGTAAATTATCAGAGACAAATGGACATCTTGCTGGGGAGATGAGTGGTCACATCTTCTTTAAGCACAGATATTTCGGTTTTGATGATGCTTTATATTCCTCTGCGCGCCTGGTAGAGATCTTGAGCAATTCAGATCTTCCATTATCTAAAATGCTATCAGATCTTCCTCCTATGGTTTCCACACCAGAGATCAGGGTCGACTGCCCAGAGAAGATAAAATTCAAAATCCCTGAGCTACTACGGTTCGCATTTTCAAACTATAAATGCGACCTAATAGATGGAATTAGAATTAACTTTGAAAAGGGTTGGGGATTAGTAAGAGCCTCAAATACTCAACCAGTTCTCGTTATGAGATTTGAAGCTGAAGATAACGCTTCGTTGGAAAGCTATCAAAAGCAAGTAACAGAGGCGGTAGATAAAGTTACTGCTGGCATTGAGTAATAAACTCCTCCACATAATTTTGATCAGTTATGTGGAGGCCTATAATCTCTCTAGAGATGATCTTGTAGTGTAGTCATCCAAGCGCGCAGCTCTGGCTTATCTCCCGATATAGCTATCTCTGCTTGGCAGGCTTGAATAGCCTCTCTAATCCTACCATTTGCAGCCAAAGTAACTGAATAGACATATTGTCCACCTAATAACTTAGGTAATTGTCTAGTGAGACGCTCGGCAGCTAGCATAGCACTTCTTCCATCTCCATTAGAAAGTAGTGTTGTTACGCCATTTAGAATCGCATGTGCATCACTACAAACTGACTCATCATCAAGTGGTAATTCACCACTATGTACGATCTCATTACAAACCTTATCAAACAACTCACGAACTTCGGTATTTGTGGGATCCCATACAAGCTCACTCTCCAACTCCAAACCAGCCTCCCATAGCCGGCCTGATTCTATTAAAATTAGAGACCTCATATAAGCTAGATGTTGAATATAAAGATCTCTCTTAGGAATTGAGTCAATTATCTCCAAGGCAGTGACATTATTGCCACTCTCGATCTGCAGAAGTGCAGAATCAAGTTTTTCTTTAAAAGTCTGCTCTTCATCGGAAAGAAAAAGAAGCCCCTTAGGAGATTCTGGATATCTTCTATTCCAAGCTTGATTGATAAGATGAATAAAATTTCCTACCACCGAGGATATTCCAAATCTACCAGAGATAGCTTCTCTGCCATATGCAGCAGTCTCTCGCAATCGCAACTCATCTCCGAGAAGATTTCCAATCTTCTCAATTAGATCATGACTACTCTTATAGGACTCAACCTCTTTCCCTAACTCTAGGTACCAAGGGAGATTTATCTGATCCTCTGTTAATAAACAGGATCCAGCAGCAGTGGCTTCGTACATCCGCAAGTTTCCGGCTTCTCCGTCAGCTAGATCAATCTCTGCATTAACAACGATCTTTCCAGAAGCCAAAGTTTTGAGCATATCCATGCCCCAAACTGCACCTCTATTATGTTTGCGGACGATCTCCGGCAAATCTACTTTATTACCAACGGCTAAAAATAACCCAAGGGTAAAATCTCCTCTTTCAGCTGCATTTGCCAAAGCATGAATCATCACATTGCGTCGCACATGGTGGTGAGACCATTGACCACAAAAGACAACATCATAACTCTTTGGAATATTCTTAAGAGAGTTAACAACTGTGCTAGGCACTCCGGGATGAAAGAAGTGCGCCGCCTTTGCTCCCTTATCAGCAGCTGCTCGTCTAATCACAGATAGGTGAGATAACAACAGATCTATCTCACTCCAATCAACACCATCCGGAACCTCCGCTGCACGCCAAGCCACAACTAAAGGAGGTCTCTTCTTTAAGCTCTTTATAAACTTAGTGTCATAATCAAGCGGATGCATGATGTAGAGAACGTCTGGTGAGAATTTTTCTATTTGAGCCTGAAGGATATCTATCTGCCAGCTCGCTTCACGCCAAGAAACTTTATTCTCCTTAGCCCACTGCTTCTGTAATATTTCTGCATCTGCAACAACCGAGATTGCACGATGCCCCTGCTTAGATAACTCATCATCGAACCAATGCCATGGACAAAAGTTATCTCTCTTCAATGCAGCCAATTGATCCGCGTAGCTTGCTGAAATTAACTGAGGATTATTGCGGTAAAAATTATCGAGATACGCGCCATAGAAGGAAAATAATTGAAAAACAGAGAGAGCCCCTGAAGCCGCCTGCGGATCTTCAACATAAACATTAGAATGTCGAGAAACCGGCTCCATTAAACGAACCTTTCTTAGATATTCATAAATCCTACGAAGCAACTCGGTTGGATCTTGCCAGATACTATAACTACCTTCTCGAATCTGACCAATTAATGGATGTCCAGATTCAAGCAAGAGATGGATCTCATCTTTTAATAATTGATCAATCAAGAAGGAGCTAACCGATTCTTTACTAAAGAAGATAGCAAGCTTAGCTCCTCTTACTGATTCAGGAGTGCCAGGTGTAGAATCTACACAATGCATTCCAATTCCCATAGGAAGGTCATCAATCATCGCAGAGGGAAGAACAAATCGGATCGAAAATTCTCCATGCCATCCCATTGGAGATAATCCGACTCTTTTTAAAGCTTCGATTGCCTGTGCCCTACCAGAGGAGAGATTAAGCTCACCGGAATATACTACATCGACCTCTGTTTCTAGACGCGCCTCTAACATACCGATCCAAAATGATGAAAGTGAAAACTATTTAACTGACGTCCCTCAATAAACAACATCTGCCAAAGAACCAAATTAGCTAAAGTCCATACGAAAAGAGCATCATCCCAATGATCTGTTGTCCAAGAGCGATTACGACACCGCCTTAAAACTTCATCTCCAATTTTAGTTCCATCAAAGAACTGAGAGTGCTTCCAAAGAGGCTCCTGAGTAATCCACTCAAAGAAACCTAACATTTCACCGTTGTACCATTCGATCATTGGTGAGTTAAATCCGATCTTTTGACGTCTTAATCGGATTCTATCTGGAACGATCCCTTCCATCGCATCTCTTAGAATTCTCTTCGAGTAACCAGCACCTGCTCGTGATTCTGGAGGCAGCGCCATACAATAGGTTACTAGACGCCAATCCATAAATGGCATCCGCACCTCAATCCCATGCGCAGCGGAACATCGATCGAAGTTCCGCAATATTGCTGGCAGTAATGTCACATGAAACTGTTGCATTAACTCTCGTGCAAAATCACGTCGTGACCAGTCAAGGTTAAATGAATATCCACCGAACAGCTCATCACTTCCATGACCATCAAGAGAGACAACTACGCCGGATCGTCTTAATTCTCGATATATGCTCCATATCGGCACAACGATTCCGCCATAAACATCCTCTAATGACCAAACTGAGGAAACTAGATCTTGCAATGCGGCATTGCCATCGAATACCCACTTATGACTTTTTGCTCCGATTGCTTGCGCGACATCCTCTGCTAAATCAGTCTCATCAATAGCTGCCCCTGGAAAGGAAGCGATAAAACAGTTCTGCCAATCCTCCGCTTGGCGCTCACCTGAGGCAGATCTCGACACCAAATTCATTACACAAGCAACGGAAGAAGAGTCTAATCCTCCACTTAAACATGTGGCGATCGGCACATCACTGCGCATACGCAAACGAACAGAATCAAAAAATATCTCTCTAAATTTCTCTACTTGCCCAGCATAACTTTCCGGTACTGAGGGCAGATTATCCTCTGTTCTCCACCACTTTGAAGTTGTAATAGTTCCATCACGTTTAGCGATAAGAACACTTCCTGGCGGAAGACGATTAACTGACTTTAATAATGTCCTCTCTGTTTTGCCCTCATAGGAGTAAGAATGTTGCAGCACGAGTGGCACTACCTCACTATCAATTTCTCGCTTTGTATCACTAAGCGCAAAAAATGCTTTTAACTCTGAAGACCAAGCTAATCTATCATTAGTTCTAAAATATAAGGGCTTAATTCCAAAACGATCGCGCGAGAGGAGGACAGAGCCCTCCCTTTCATTATAAAGAGCAAAAGCCCACATTCCATTAAAACGTTTAAAACAATCCATCCCCCACTGATGATAGGCAGCAGGAATAACTTCTGTATCAGTGTCAGATACAAATCGATGGCCGAGCTTAATCAACTCCTGCCGCAACTCAATAAAGTTAAAGATCTCTCCATTAAAGGTAATCCAATATCGAGTACTATCTGGCGCAGTATACAAAAGTGGGTTGGCTCCACGTTCAGAGAGATCAAGGATCGCTAGGCGAGTATGCGCTAATCCCACATGACAGAAAACTTTGCTTGCATGACTATCTGGACCACGATGGTGGAGTGCTAAAGTGAAACGCTCTAGCTCTTGGCTATCAATCTCTTTTGCTGGAGAGAATATCCCTGCAATTCCGCACATTAGGAGAAAATCCTAAAAGAATTAAATATATATCCAAGTATAAGATTCCGCGATTCCCAGATTAGAAGCGAACAATAGACGAGAAGTATCTTAAAACTTCAACGAAATTTAATCTTTTACTGAGCGTGCCATTCAAACACCGCAGCAATGATACTTAGTAGTGCAAGACAATCCTACAGTGATTGATCAATGACTAGATTAAAAGCAACAAATTCGAACAGTGGTTTATAACGCAACGTTCGCTGGATAAACCTCTCTCGACTCAGCGTTAAGGCTTCTCTGGAAGATCGACATCCTCACCATCAGCGACATCAGTCGGCTGTGGTGTTGGAGTTGAACTTAGATCTAGCCCACGACTGTCAGGAAAAGCCACTAATACTAACGGCATATTCCCTCCATCGATCATTTTATAATCAGGATGAGCTTCTTGAAATGTTGATAAAAGCCAGGAAAAATCAGGATCTCCGAGCTCATATGGGTACACTGGTCTACACATGTATAATCTCCTCCATGAGTGGATTACTACAATACTGCGCGCAATAATCATCCATGACCACACGCACTGCGTTTTTAACTCCCATACTTCGCTCGCTCCAGGTAACAACTTTAGTTGAATGATTCGAGAAAACCTCTAGCCATTCAGGGACACCTCAGTTGAACCAATCCCGTTGATCCGACATCGAATCTACAGGAGAGCACCTTCTAATTAATGGAATCGACCCTAATGAGATCAAACTTAAGTACGTAATACACTCATTTTAAAATGACCTCTCTCTAATTATTTTGATATATAATTGAAATTATTGATAATTTATTCACAAATTTACTCCTTATCGACTAGTCGCAAATGATACAAAAATATATAGTGCCATGGCAGGGATTCTACGAGCCGATGTAACGTGAGCTATACTGAAGAACCAAACGAAAGTAATCCGAGAGCAGAGATCTTCAAACGCGAGAGACATTCAATCACGCCAGAGATGATTGATCCTGAGGCTCGCCGTGTCTTAACTCGCCTAAATCAATCTGGGTTTAAAGCTTATGTTGTTGGTGGAGGAGTGCGAGATCTCCTTTTAGGCAAAGAGCCAAAAGATTTCGATATAGCAACAGATGCTACACCAAGAGAGATTAAATCATTATTCAGAAACAGTCGTGTAATCGGGAAAAGATATAAACTTGTTCAGATCTTCTTTCCAAACGGTAAAATCTTCGAGGTCTCAACATTCAGAGATCTAGGAGCTCCTGCAGATCCTGACGCGAACACCGACGGAACAACTCCAATTGTCACCAGAGAAAATACATACGGCACTGAATCAAGCGATGCTCTGCGTAGGGATCTAACGATCAATGGGCTTTTCTATGATCTCCACAGCAATTCTATCATTGACTATGTTGGGGGAGTTAGAGATTTATCCAATAGATTAATACGAATAATTGGAGATCCTGACACTAGATTCCTTGAAGATCCTGTGCGCATGATCAGGGTAGCTCGCCACGCAGCTAGAAATAACTTTGAGATTGAAGACTCGTGCAAAGAATCGATCAACAACAACTATCTTCTAATCACCAGAGCATCACCGGTAAGAGTATTTGATGAGCTTAAGAAAGATTTAACATCAGGCCATAGCCTACCGACTCTCCGCTTAATGGCAGAATTAAAATTATTAGATCCACTCCTCCCGGAGATTCTTCAGAAAGATAGCTTATTACTATCAGACGTAAGTGAGCTAAGTCACTGCCTAGCTAGAGCTGACGATCTTGCAAAGGATGGATTAATCCTAACATCAGCTTCTGTTCTTGCTCTGTGCGCACTCTTCGTTCACGGTCTTAATAGCATGCGTAAAGATATCTATTCATGGTTCTCCAGACGACGAGAGATTCTTGAACTATCGGATAATTGCTTCAAATCTATGGCCGTTCCAAAGAGAGAACGAGAAAGGATCGCTAACATACTTACTGTTTGGCACAATCTTGGAGTTCCTCCATTTAATCGCGAAGCTATACAGTCAGCGAAGAAGAGCTCATCTAGACTCGACCTTGCGCTCCTACTGAAATATCTCTCAGATGATGAGGATGTAGAGAGGTTCGCAAATACCCTCCTTAACATGCCACCTCCTCCTCGACCCGATCGACAAAGAAGAAGACCTAATCGTTCCGAACAAAATTCGCGTGATGGTCGTAGAGAGAGACCTTCACGCTCTGCAAATCAGAGAAATTCTCAGGGAAATTGATTATGATCAGAAAGAACCTCTTTCAAACTTACCTAAACTCAGCGAAAGAAGCCTCAACTCTTTTTTACAAGAACTGGATCGTTCTTATAGCTGCAGTTGCTCTATATTTTGCACTCTTGAACCTTTCAGCCATCTTTGCCTTTGCTGGAATAGTAGGAAGCTTCATCAATGGATTGATGTATATCGCAGCTCTCACTCTATTTTATAGTTGGTTAAGAGGAGCTTCCCCTATTCGAGGATATGAACCGAAAGAACTTCTAAGATTTGATGGGGAGATCTTCTCTAACCTACTTGGTGTTGGATTTATAATGTTCCTCTGCACTGGGTTGTTCAGTGCAGTAGACCGATCCCTTGCCGGATCTCAGTTGAGTCTATTTGCAAATCTAGCTCTAGTATTTGCCGTTAATGTTGCTCCAGAAGTAGTACTAATAAATCGACTTGATTCAATTCATGCCATTACTAGATCTTTTCAATTTGTGCGCGATAATTTTATTGAGTGGTTTATCCCGGTTATTGTTTTCTTACTCCCAACCATCCTAATCGCCCCATCACTAACATTATACTTTTTTGCTCACACCAGCCCACTACTTCCAACATATATGTTTTACCAATCTGCCAAGTGGGCAACCTCTCTATTAATTCCAATCCTAGGAATTCCGATAGGAGTTGCCTTTATGACCTGGGTATCGTTCTTTCGCCTCTCCCTATTCAACAAATTGGGGTGATTAGTTACTTACTAAACCAACCTTCTAGCTTAATTACAATCTGAATCATCCCTAGATACACCTAAGAATCTGGACACAACCAATCTCGCGTCAATAGCTTAGGATGTTCCTCAAGTTCCACGCCAAAATTGATCGATATTTTCTTAAAAAATACTTTTCCTGAAATTCAAATCGCGAGATAGTGTTGGTTAGAATTTTGTTAATCCTCCCCTCCTATGAACCAAAATGAAAACAGACAGACCAAATTTATTTTTGTAACTGGAGGAGTCGTTTCCTCTATTGGAAAAGGCGTGTCATCAGCCTCAATCGGCGCACTCCTAGAAGCGCGAGGACTGAAAGTAACTGCCGTAAAACTCGATCCTTATATCAATGTCGATCCAGGAACGATGAGCCCATTCCAACACGGTGAAGTATTCGTCACTGATGATGGCGCAGAAACAGATCTAGATCTTGGACATTATGAAAGGTTTATCGAAACCAGGATGTCTAGAGCAAATAACTTTACGACTGGCCAGGTGTATGAAACCGTAATCGCCAATGAGAGACGGGGTGATTATCTCGGAAAAACTGTTCAGGTCATTCCGCATGTTACAGATGAGATAAAGCGTAGGGTATTTAATGCTGCGAATGGCTTTGATATCTGTATTTGCGAGATCGGCGGAACTGTCGGCGACATCGAAAGCCTTCCATTTCTAGAGGCAATCAGACAGATAAGACTAGATGTAGGAAGCGATAATGCTCTCTATATCCATGTAACATTGGTACCATACATCTCCCCAGCTGATGAATTAAAAACAAAACCAACCCAGCACTCAGTTGCAGAGCTGCTTGGTTTTGGTATCTCTCCCGGAATTATTATCTGCAGATCAGAAAGACCTCTAGATCAAAAGATCAGAAAAAAAATCAGCATGTTTTGTAATGTTGAGGAACGATGCGTAATTAACGCTCTTGATGCTAAAAGCATATACGAGCTGCCACTGCTCCTTCATGCACAGGGATTAGATGATAGGATAGTCGAACATTTAAATATGTGGACAGGCGCTCCTAATCTAAAACCTTGGCAGAGAATTGATGCAACTCTCGCTTCGCCAACAAACGGTTCAGTGACGATAGCAATGGTTGGCAAGTATGTAGATCTAACTGAGAGCTATAAGAGCTTATCAGAAGCTTTAAAACATGGCGGCTTTGCTAACGATCTTAAGGTAGAGGTTGTTTACGTAGATAGCGAGCAGATTGAAAGAGATGGCATAGAGATCGCAATCAAGGATGCTATCGGTGACCGCACTGGAATTGATGGAATATTAATTCCTGGAGGATTCGGTGTTCGTGGAAGCGAAGGAAAAGTCAGGGCTGTTCAATACTCTCGTGAAAAATCACTCCCATTTTTTGGCATCTGCTTAGGAATGCAGATGGCAGTCATTGAATTTGCAAGACATGTTGCTGGGATTCCTGATGCTACAAGCTCAGAGTTCGAACCAGATGCTGCAAATCCAGTTATAGATATGATGGAGACTCAGAGAGCGATTCAAAGAAAAGGTGGGTCTATGCGCTTAGGTGCATATCCATGCTTA
>CAZTER010000031.1:0-10418 GCA_964612045.1 uncultured Bdellovibrionales bacterium | reverse complement strand
TGTAACAATTGCCCCTCTTGCTTCATCGATTCCCGTGTTTCTGGCAGCTGATATTCCGCCATTCTTGCGCTGAACTAGGCGGACACTTCTTCCGGAATCATTCTTTAAAAATCCTCTAGCAATTTCTACCGAGTTATCTGAGCTTCCATCATCAACAATTACAATCTCAATCGCTGGATAAGTTTGAGCCAACGCGCTTTCTACGGATTCCGCCAGATAACCAGCCTTGTTAAAGCAAGGGATGATAATTGATACCAATGGGTTGTGTGACTTTAAAGCTTCTTTTAGTTGTGTGCTCTGCTCAATAGCTTTCATGCGGCATATAGTAAGCCGTGCCACTATGGCAAACAAGGTAGGATATTGGACCTTTTTAAAGGGTGTTTATAGTAGTTCCGGGTGAGATCTTAAAATCCCCAGAAGGGGTTCTTTCTATAAGTGCGGCGCTAATACTTGGGTCATGTTCAAATACGATTAGCGCGTTCTGATCTACGGCTTTAGTCAGAACCTCTACCTTCTCAGAGATTGAGTCCCTAGCGCAGAGGTCATATCCCATAATATACGGGATCGAAATATGATGGGATGTTGGTACTAAGTCTGCAAGATAGAAGAGAGGTTGTGCCGTATCTCTAATCTCGATCCATTGTTGACCGCTGGTATGTCCGTTTATTGGATTGACGAATAATCCCTCAAAGATCTCTGAGGCCCCATCTATCAGGTGGAGGTCTGAAGTTTTAAGAAGTTCTATATAAGGTTTTAGGTAGCTTGCTTTCTCTCTAAGGGAAGGAAAGCTTGCTTCCTGATAGTTGGCTCGTTGTAGATGTATCTTTGCGTTAGGGTATCTTAGTCCGAGAACTGCGCCGGATTCGTTGTATTTAGCAAGAGAGGCTGCATGATCGAAGTGCAGATGTGTCAGAACAAGATCTGTGATGCTTTCGTAGAAGTCGTCAGAGAGTATTTCGGGCGAGTCTGAGATATTAAATCTTTCTCTGAATTTGTTATCACCAAATCCACGCATCCCTGTATCGACTAATATCTTTCTTCCCCCGCCTTCGATTAAGATCGAACGACAAGTTAGTGGTATTCTATTATGCGTGTCAGGTGCTAATAACTTTTCCCAGATAGACTTTGGGACAACTCCAAACATGGCACCGCCATCTAGGCCAAAGTTAGAGAATATTATCTCTCTGATAGTGTAAGAACCAACATTGATCATAGATGCCTATGATGCACCTAATCGTTCAGTCTGAATAGGGTAGTTGCATTGTTTGAGGTGATTGCTGCGGTCTCTTCTACTGTAAGATTGTAGATCTTTGATAGAGTCTCAATTGTTTTTACTATCTGGGATGGTTCGCAGCGTTTTCCTCGGTAAGGTTCAGGAGCTAAGAATGGTCCATCAGTTTCTACCATAACTCTAGAGATCGGAACTTCTCGTAAGGTTTGACGAAGCTCTTCTGCTTTTTTAAAGGTAACTATTCCAGTAATAGATATAAGAAAGTTTATATCTACTAATTTTCGAGCAAATTCAGTGCTCTCAGAGAAACAGTGAAAGACCCCTCCAACCTCACTGGCATTATTGTCTGCTAATAATTTGAAGCAGTCGTCAGCAGCTTTGCGACAATGAATGACCAAAGGTTTTTTTACCTTGAGAGCAAGATCAATCTGGGATCTAAAGCATAAGAATTGCGCCTCTTTTGGAGCAAAGTCATAGTGGTAATCGAGCCCAGTTTCTCCAATAGCAACTACTTTCTTGTGTTGAGCTAGCTTTTCAAGATGTACATGGTCGTAGCTTTCCCCAGCATCATGGGGGTGAACGCCTACTGTCGCCCATATATGAGGGTGTTTTTCAGCTAATCCAATAGCTCTCTCTGCCGAAGAGATCCCATCACTTGCACCAATTGAAATTATTCGACTAACACCACAATCCCTAGCTCTTTGTAGAACCTGATCAAGATCTGGTGCGTATTCACTCGAATCGAGATGGCAATGTGTGTCAGTAATCAAAGCTATTTCCAGAGATTAAGTTTCGTTATGAGATCATACTACCAGGAGAGATCTCTTCAGAAACTGTAAGTAGTGTTAATTTGCCACCTTCGTCCGATGCAGCAAGAAGCATTCCATTACTTTCAATCCCCATTAACTTTGCAGGTTTGAGGTTCGAAATTACGATTATAGATCTTCCTACAAGTTGTTCGGGTGAATAGGTAAGGGCAATTCCAGAAACAATCTGCCTCTTTCCAATTGTTGGTCCTAGATCAAGTTGTAGCTTAATAAGCTTCTTTGATTTCTCTACTTTCTCTGCTGCTTCAACCTTAGCAACGCATAACTTGACCTTGGCAAAGTCATCAATCGAAATAAGATCTTCAGCAGTGACTACATTCTCAATAGTAGGTTGAGCCGGTTGGCTCGCATTATTTGTTGCTTCTGGTAGGGGGGCGCTAACTTGAGCCGCAGTAGATTGGTTATCTTCGTTCATATTTAACTCTCAAATGTAAAGTATGTTAACCGATGAAATTTTTGCTAGCGAGGGTAGCATCGTACCGATTTCCGGTAAATCCTCTGGAGGAAGCTAAGGAAGTAAGAAGAAAGTTAAGTACATAGCCTGGGTTTAGGTTCCTTGAGAAAATAAGTCTCTCAGCAGTTAGCGCATTAGTAAGGGTTTCTCCCCACTTGGCCTTTATCTCTTCAGGGTTTGTAGGAGATGTTGTCATCTCTCTTGAAAGGTTGCGTATGCATGACAGTCTAATGGGAAGGTTCTCCTTATCTTTCGCAAATATACTTGCTGTAGATAATGCTAATTGAAGATCTCCACCGGATATTTTTAGTAAAGTTGAGGCAGTATCTCTCCATGTTTCAAGACTTTCGCTAATTGAAAGTGCTGTCGCAACTGAACCCTCAGATAGTTGAACTAAAGAATCCTCGAGGGTGAGATCTTTAGATTTTAGTACCGTTTTAATCTGATCATTATTAAGAGGGTTGAAGTAAGTTGTGTGGCATCGAGATAGCAAAGTCGGAGGCAGTGTTCCTGGATTAGAAGAGATTAGAATGAAATATATTCCTGGGCGAGGTTCCTCAAGCTGTTTAAGTAGGAGGTTTGCGGCTTGAACAGAGATCTGATCTGTATTGTCAATGATCGTAACCCTTCCTCTTCCGGAATATGATCTGAGTTGAACCTTGGAGAGTAGCTCTCTCATGTTTTCAATCGAAGCGCTCTCCTTGTCGGCACAATCTATCGTTGATAGATCTGGTGAATTGCCAGCCTCAAAGAGTAAACATTCTTTGCATTTTCCGCATGAGAGTAGATCCGGTGATATTTCGGTGCTTAAACAGAAGATCCTTTTTGCTACTCCTTGTGCTACTAGTCTTTTGCCAATTCCACTTAGACCACTAAAAAGTAGGGTTTGTGGAAGTCTTCCACGAGAGATTAAACGAGAGAGTAGCGCTCGTTGGGATAGATGACCAAGGACGGTATTTGGAGATCTCTGTATCATTTAAATGAACGCTCAAAGATCTGTTGCACAGACGCGTAGACTTCCTCTGGAGATCTATTAGCATCAATTATAACAGCTGGCTCTTTTACCCTTTTGGCAAGTTCAAGAAACCCTGTACGAAGACGATATTGAAAAGCAACTTCTTCGTCTTCGAACTTATCCCCCTCAGATTGAGAGCTCTTCTCCACTGTGGCTTTATTCCTCTTTATTCCATCGATTGGATCTAGGTCTAATATAATTAAGAGATCTGGGAGTTGGCCTGCAATTGCAATAGTGTTGATCGCTTCAACGATATTTCTGTTGATTCCACGACCATAGCCCTGAAATGCAATAGTAGAATAGTAATATCGGTCTGATATGACAGCCACGCCACTTTTTAAAGTTGGAGTAATTACTTTATCTACATGTTCAGCTCGATCTGCAGCAAACAAGAAGAGTTCTGAGAGTTGATTCATCTTCTCTGGGCGAGAGCTAAGCAATAGGGGGCGAATTTCTTTTCCTAGTTCGGTTGCTCCTGGTTCTCTAGTAGTAATATTTTTTATTCCTAGCTCACTTAAACACTGAGCAATTTTTCTCTGTAATGTAGATTTACCTGCGCCGTTTACTCCATCAATTACTATGAAAGGCGTGCGATTTTGAATCTTATAGTCTTCGGCTTTGACGAGCATCTTTATTCACCACCAATGAATAGTTTTATTCCATACTCAAGTTGCTTGGAAGTGAAGGGTTTGGTTATGTAGTAATCTGCGCCAACCTGATAACCTTTTAATATATCGTCATCTTGATCTTTCGCTGTGACCATAATCACCGGCATATGTTCGAGCTCTATAATCTTTTTTAATTCTTCGAGTAACTCGTAGCCGTTCATATTTGGCATCATAATATCTAGCAATGCTAGGCTAAGATTTTGCCCCTTTATTCCTTGAAGAGCTTCAGCTCCTGAGCCGAAGTTGATCTGTTTAAAGCCAAGACTTTCAACGATAGTACAGATCGCCAATCGGCTATCAGGATCGTCTTCTACGATGAGTATAGTGTGGGTAGTTTTTGACATTCATTTTTCCTAGCAAAGTTCTCTGCGCGTTACCAGTAACTGTTCGCTGGGCCTTTTATTTTTTAAAACAGACTTAAATACCAAGAAGATCTTAACTAGTCAGTTCATTTCTTTCGCCGTGTTTTGTTTAACTATGACAGTTCTCTCTGAACAGATAGTCACCCTCCTTTGGCTTTCTAGAGCAACTACAAGAGGAGGGCGGCTCTTTATCTGTGATTTTGGCACTATAAACGGAATCCTTTTATCGTTGTAACATCCTAATATTTCAAGGCCAATCCCTCCATTTGCTTGCATATTTCAATCTTGAATAATATATTCAAGATTGAATTGAATGAGTCTGGCTAAGTATCTTATACTCGCATGCCCTGATTATCTAAGGGTGAATTTATCTGAGGGTTTATGGACGAGACATCTGAAAGTAACGAAACCAAAGTCCTACGTGAAATAGGTGAGGGCTACGAGGAGCGTTATGGTTTTAGAGAAGATGAGCGTCCGGTCTTTAAGACCCGTAAAGGATTGGACCACGAGATAGTTGATCAAATTAGTGATCATAAGGGTGAGCCTGATTGGATGAGAAAGTTCCGTCATAAGGCACTCGATACTTTTTTCTCTAAGCCTATGCCACCTTGGGGTGGAGAAGCTCTCAAAGACTTAAACTTTGATGAGATCTATTACTACTTAAAACCGGTCGCTGATAAGGGTAGAACCTGGGATGATGTCCCAGAAGATATTAAGAGAACCTTCGATAAGTTAGGAATCCCAGAGTATGAGCGTACTATGTTGGCTGGCGTCGGCGCTCAGTATGAGAGTGAGGTCGTATATCACTCACTTAAGAAGGAGTGGGAGGATCAAGGGGTTATCTTCCTTGATACAGATATGGCGTTAAAAGAGATGCCAGAGCTTTTTAAGGAACATTGGGCAACTGTAATTCCTCCTACGGATAATAAGTTTGCCGCACTTAATTCTGCAGTTTGGTCTGGTGGTAGCTTTATCTATGTTCCTAAAGGTGTGAAGGTTACAGTTCCACTTCAGGCATACTTTCGAATTAATGCAGAGAGAATGGGGCAGTTTGAGAGAACTCTTATTATCATAGATGAAGATGCCTATGGGCATTATATCGAGGGATGTACTGCGCCTGTTTATAGCTCTGATTCCTTGCACTCAGCTGTTGTTGAGATTGTAGTGAAGAAGGGCGCACGTTTCAGATACACAACTATTCAGAACTGGGCTCCAAACATCTACAACCTTGTAACTAAGCGAGCCGTTGCTCATGAACGAGCTACTATGGAGTGGGTAGATGGTAATATCGGATCGAAGTTAACAATGAAGTATCCGGCTATTTATTTGATGGGGGAAGGAGCGCATGGAGAGGTTCTTAGCGTAGCATTCGCAAAAGATGGCCAGCATCAAGATGCTGGTGGAAAGGTTGTTCATGCAGCACCAAATACTACTTCTCAGATAGTTTCTAAATCGATCAGTAAAGGTGTCGGTCGTTCAAGTTATCGTGGTCTTTGTAAGGTTTATCCAGGTGCTGTAGGTGCAAAATCTAATGTGCAGTGCGATGCGCTTCTTTTAGATCAGAATAGCCGAACTGATACATATCCATATATTGAGATTGAAGAGAAACAATCTAGCATTGGACACGAAGCAAGTGTTTCAAGGATATCTGAAGAGCAACTTTTTTACCTTATGAGTAGAGGCCTATCAGAAGAGCAAGCAAGAGCAATGATCGTGCGTGGTTTTATTGAGCCGATCTCTAAGGAGCTTCCAATGGAGTACGCAGTTGAGCTTAACCGCTTGATTGAGCTTGAGATGGAAGGATCTGTTGGATAGTTCGGGCCTCTAGTGATTTAAAGAGGAGCAGCGCTCTGCCTTCTCTCTTTTTGTCAGCTCCAAAACTTAATAAATTTATAACTCTGAATCTATTAATAGATGGATTGCTTGCCTAGCGAATCTTGCATTTCTTTGTTAGTGCACAAACTTCCCCCGAAGATTTGACTTGTTAAAAAGTCTAAGAATATCGACCTTATAGAAAGGTAACTACTCATAAGATTTTACCCATAACTTATCTTGGTAAAATCAGATGGGTAAAGCCTTAACAGAACATCGTCGAAATGAAAGCTCTTCTATCGAGCTCGGTTCATTGCAGTTGTCGTCTGCCATAGCTTCATCTTCAAAGTTTCAGTTAGTTTCTCCAGTATTTAATGCTGTTAGGGAACACTCGCTTCTTGGACAGATCTTCTGCGAAAAGATAGATCGGTTATGTTCTTCTGATCCTCTGGTTAAGAGTGTGGTGGAGTTAGTTCGAGAGACTTTGCGAGCTACTAAACACAGTCAATTGAGTCAGCAGCTCTCAGATCCTAGATCTGATACATATGGTGTAATTGATGGATACTTGAAGTGGGTAGCCTTGCGTAATGAAAAGGCTCCAAGGGCAACGCCTGAAGAGCAGGCGAGCGCAAAAGAATCTCACCCAGCATTTCAACAGGTGCAAGTCGCTAATATTGTAGATGGTGTATTATTGGCTATGCTTCGAACTGGAGAGCAGATCACTTATCCTGATGCTGAGATTTTTCTAAAGCTATTTACCGGGGCAGCAGAGAGGATTCAGTTCAGAGTAGGGGGCTTTTTCCTAAATGGCTCTATTAATGAGCTTGTAGAATCTGAAGAGGCTATTCTCAATGGAACATTTAATTATGGCTCGCTATCTTGCGCGCTTAAAAAATTAATTACTTTAGATGGCGGGAGCTCGATCGGATATCAGGCCAGAAAAGAAGAGTCTTTAGTTATCTCTTCTGATAAAGGTGAGGGAGCATTAGTACTTAAAGTCGATCCAGCGCAACCACTTGCTATTAGACAAGCAGATGCAGCAGTTATCTCCGTAGCACAACAAAGTAGTGAGGTAAGAAAGTCGTTGCAGATTATGCAGCGAGTTTTGGGTGAATTGTTAGGTGCGCAGTCCCCAGACTATCCAGCTGCGCTTGAGGTTTATCACGGATATACCACACTCCTTTCGTTCTCATCCCATATGGTATGGCAATTTAGAGGGAGTTTAGATCGGTTATTCGCCCTTACTTTTAGTAATGGAACTCAGGAACAAAGGGAGCTAGTGCTAGATCTTGCTTTAAATCGAGCACGACATATTGGCTCTATTGTCAAAGATGTTCCTCTTGTTGGAAATCAAGCTCTAATAAACGTAAGAACTTTATATATTGCAACAAGTAACTTTCTATCTTGTTGTGAAGCTCCGACTAGCGATTCACTTCAGACCGCTATCAATATTATAGATGAGATCTCAAGGATGTCCTCTAGTAGAGATCTTACGCCTGCGAAAGCGCGTCAGATGTACTCTAGTATCATAAATATGAGGAGAGAAGAGCTGGCATCAGTTCAGGACCTTAAAGGAGCTATTACGGTAAATAAAAAAGGAGAAGAGCTATTTAAAGTGAATCTCTCAGGATATTCGATAGCTGGAAAGGTAAAAAATTTAAGTATCGATGGTAGAGCTGAGAGAGTTCTTGAGATTAGTAAGATTGAGACTAGCCTAGTAGAGGACACTGAATGTGTAACGACTCTCTTTGCCTTATTTAATCTAGCTAGAAATAGTGGTTTTGATTCGGTAGAGATTAGAGAACTTCAAAATATTCATCTTGTTAGGGAGCTTAGAGAAAAGCCTGCATTATTGGTGGTAGAAAGTGTTTTGGATACTTGGGATTCGCCTTCTTTTGTGATGCGATTTACAGGAGAGCGAGGGCGTTTTTCTGAGTATCTTGCAAAAGAGTTTAATCTTCTATTTAAATTAGATCTCTCTAGCGAAGGGGAGATCTTAAATGAAGCGGCAGAGCGTGTTAAACAAGAGATTGGCGGGAAAGCTCTTGGGCTTAAAGTCTTATCAGAAATAGTAAGAAGGTTTGGTGATTCTTCTATAGTGGTTCCGTATGCGGAGGTTTCACCTCCAGACTCTTTGGTTGATAGTGTATCAAAGAGAATTAAGAGTGGACCAATTATGGTGCGTTCAAACGCATCTTTTGAATATGGATCTCCTCCAGGGCTATTATCTTCTCTAAAGGTTATTAACCAACAACAGATTCCCTCAGAGGTTTCTGCTTATCTGACTATGGTTAGTGGTCAGTTTAGAACTGTTAGTGAACAAGGGAAGCTAGATTCTAGAGACTCGATGCAGTTTGTTGTTCAATCAGCAATCGATGTTGTTTCTAGTGGAGTCGTGTATTCGTCTTTTGATGGTTCTAGTGAGGATCCAGTTATAATTGAGGGAAGCATTGGCCCATGTGTTAGTGCCACTGAAGGATTGGCAGATCTCGTTCATATTAGAGTTAATAAAGATAAGTTTTCGCTATCGCAAAATTTTGATGGTGACCATCCCCAGATCGTCTTTAGTAATAATACATGGCATCTTAGTTATGAAGCAGCAGATCTCTCGCGACATGAGCTCCAAATATACAAAGGGAGTGCAGAGCAGATCGAAATTGCCTCAACAAATAAGCTATCTGAGCTTTGGGTAAATAATACTTATCAACTTGAGGATGGAGGCAGATCTCCCTTTTCACCAGAGCAGATTCGCACTATCTCAAAATTTGCTAAATTTGCCGAAAATCAACTTGGAAAACCAGTAAAGTTGGAGTTCGGAATTGCTCCAAATGGTACAATCGCTATCTGGCAGATGGATCCAGCCTCTTTAGCTGTCTCAGATCGCAAGATTCGTTCGTGTCTTCCAAGATCTTCTCCATCTTTAGAGATTGAAACGCCTTTTACTAATATGCCTGTAGTAGGTGCTGGATTGCATGTTGTCGTGGAAGCAGTTGGTTTTGGATCTATTCCTAAAGATGTTCCATTTGCTTTAGTAGTGATGACTACTCCACTGAATATTAATTTTGAAACAGAATTAGTTAAACGCTATCCAAATTGTAGAGCTGTAATAATTCCGGGTGGCTCTCGTGTTAATCACTGCTATTCTCAAGCTAGAACATATTTCCCAGTAATTGGAGCTTCAGATCTTTGGGAGAGGATTACTGAGAAATTTGGAAGGTTAGAGTGGGGGTATCAAGAGGATCTTAAGATTAATATAGATTCGAATGGGCGCTCAGCGCGTTTCGCTCTTTATCGTTAAATTTAAATTATTAAATCAGTGCAAGATGAATAAGCTTAGGCAGGCACAAGATCATTTACATGCAGATTTACTTACATGTATTAGTTAATTTGTTTTAAAATCTAACTATCATATTTTTTTTGCTTAGCGAAGTAGAAAGTTTATGATAAAGCTCATCTATGTTGTACCAAAGCAGTTCGCCCTCTCCCGAAAACGAGCGAGAGGATTCTGAAATTACATTCCCTGCAGTAGTTATAAACCCCTTGGAAGCTCTGCGTTCTGCTGCGGATCGGCAAGAAAGTTTAGGGATGCTAAGTGAAGATCCATTTATCTTCTTTTTAACAACACCAAGTGGTGCTCATGCTGTATACGGTTGTCGAGGAGATATTACTAACTTGTTTGATGAGATAGGTCATCAAGCGTTAGATAGGCGACAGCAAATACCCTCACTTTATTATGTTCGTGGGTTAGCTCTAATAGATCATGCGACAGAGTGTGCTGAAGCAACTGATGCCATAACATGGTGCCGCTCTCTTTTAGAGACACTAAGTGGGATGGATTCTTTAGTCGCCACTCGCTACAGGGCCTTAATAGGCTTTAGGTTGGCATATCTACATGGTGTTAATCCTGATGGGCAGGGTGATGGGATGGATCTGCTTCGTCATGTAGTAGCATTAGCAACTAGGCGTAGGGAGTTAATGCATGATAGGGCACTGACAACTCCTTTGACTGATATTGTCTCTAGTTTTCTTCCATTAATAGAGTGTTTAAC